>JBCCIS010000072.1 GCA_039028155.1 Pseudomonadota bacterium | reverse complement strand
CACATACGTCACGATCTCCATATCGCGATGGCCGTGGGTCTCGAACCCGGCGTCGGGGATCACCCGGTCGTCGTTGATGACGCGCAGCGGGCCGAAACCCATGTGGCGGGGGTCGTGATAGCTGCCAAACGAAAACGTATGGCGACTGTCCAGCCAGCCGAAATGGGCATGGCCGCGGTCTTCGGCACGTCTCATGGTCAACATGGCGTCATCTCCTCTTCATCGCAGGACACAAGGGTTACGCATCACACAGGCCTACAGATGGGCCTCACAACGCGGATGACAATTCGATTGAATTGCACCACAATGGAAACTGGCTGTTGACAATGAGAGGCTTATGGACCGCCTGACCAACATGCGTGTCTTCACCCAGGTGGTGGAGAGCAAGAGTTTCACCGGCGCCGCCGAAAAGCTTGGCATGACCCGTGCAGGCGTCAGCAAGAGTGTGCTGCAACTGGAAAAGCAGTTGGGCGCGCGGCTGCTAAACCGGACGACACGCCGAGTCAGCCCGACCGAGGTCGGGCTCGCCTATCACGATCGCTGCGTTGCCATCCTGTCCGATGTGGAGGAGGCGGAACTTGCCGTCTCCAGCCTGCACGACGAGCCACGCGGGCGACTGCGCATCAACGCGCCGATGTCGTTTGCCATGCTGCATCTGGCAGGACCGCTCAGCGACTTCATGGAGCGCTATCCCGAGGTTCAGGTGCAGCTGATCATGAACGACCGTCAGGTCGACATGATCGACGGCGGTTTCGATATCGGCGTGCGCATCGGCGAGCTCGCCGACTCAAGCATGATTGCGCGGCGCATCAGCGTCTCACACCACACGCTTGTCGCCTCGCCCGACTACGTGGCCGCGCATGGCGCACCGCAACAGCCCGACGATCTTGCGGACCACACATGCCTGACCTACGGCCACCTTGCGACTGACGTGCGCTGGCGTTTCAAGAACGGGGCCGATGAGGTGACGGTCACGGTCCCCGGCCATCTGTGCGTCAACAACGGTGACGTGCTGCGCGACGCAGCCGTGCGCGGACGCGGCATCGTCCTGTTGCCAACCTTTATCTCAGGTGATGACTTGCGGGCAGGCAAACTTGTCCAGTTGTTGCCCGGTTGGGAGCGGGAGCCCGCGGACGTCTCGGTCATCTATCCGCCGCACCGTTTCTTGTCAGCGAAGGTGCGCGTCTTCATCGACTTTCTGGCGCAGCGCTTCGGCGATCAGCCCTATTGGGATGAAGGCCTGAAGGTCTACTCCGCCGCTTCTTCCTGACCGCGCACCGGTTCGCGCATGGTAACCCACTCCTCAGCGCTGGTCGGGTGCACGCCAATTGTCTTGTCGAAGACAGCCTTTGTCGCACCGGCGTTCATCGCAATCGCGATACCTTGAATCAGGTCACCGGCGTGGGCGCCGACCATATGCGCGCCGACGACGCGGTCGGTTTTCTTGTCGACAACCAGTTTCATTAACGTGCGTTCGTGGTTCTCTGTCATCGTGTGTTTGAGCGCGCGGAACTCGGAATTGTAGATCTCGATATCGACATGGCGTTCGCGCGCCTCTTCTTCCGTCAAGCCGACCGTACCGATCTCCGGCTGAGAGAAGACGCCGGTCGGCACGAGGTCGTAATGCACAGTCTGCCGTTCACCGGCGAATAGGCACTTGGCGACGGCCATGCCTTCGGCCAGTGCGACGGGCGTCAGCTCCATGCGCCCGACCACATCGCCCAGCGCATAGATCGATGGCACCGATGTCTGGAAGAGCTCGTCGACCTCGATCGCGCCGCTGTCGGTCAGCTTGACGCCGACTTTCTCCAAGCCGAGGCCTTCCGTTAGCGGCCGGCGGCCGGTTGCATAGAAGATCAGATCGGCCTCGACCGTCTGGCCGCGGTCCAGCGTCGCGACGAAGCCGTCACCACTCTTTTCGATCATGGTGATGTCGCAATTGAAGTGCAGATCAATGCCCTTCTTGCGCATCTCCTCGGCCAGGAACTCGCGGATGTCGCGATCGAACCCTCGCAGGAAGAGATTGCGACGGTAGAGCTGCGTTACCTCGACGCCGAGGCCATTGAAGATGCCAGCGAACTCGACGGAAATGTAACCGCCGCCGACGATGACGATCTTCTTCGGCAGCTTGTCCAGGAAGAACAGCTCGTTCGACGTGACCGCGTGTTCGCTGCCCGGGAACTCCGGTACGAACGGCCAACCGCCCGTCGCCACCAGAATGTAGCGTGAGGTGTAGGTCTTGTCGCCGACCTTCACCGTGTGCGGATCGACAATCACCGCGTGGCCGTCGATGACATCACATCCGGCCGCGCGCAACATGCGGTCGTAGATACCGTTCAGGCGGCCAATCTCATCATTTTTGTTGGCGACCAGCTTTTGCCAATCGAACCTGACATCGCCGACCTGCCAGCCATAGCCGGCGACGTCCTTCAACTCCTCGGCGATCTGGGACCCGTAGACGAAGAGTTTCTTTGGTATACATCCGACATTGACGCAGGTACCGCCCCAGTAGCGCTCCTCGGCGATCGCGACGCGGGCGCCATAACCGGCAGAAAACCGCGCGCAACGCACGCCGCCGGACCCGCCACCGATGACAAAAAGGTCATAATCGTACTCGGCCACTTTCTTCTCCTCAGTCCACGCTTACCCGATCGCCATGGCTAATGTGGTGTCACGGCCGTCGGTTCCCAGAGCTCGATGCGATTGCCTTCGGGATCCATCGCCCAACCGAAACGGCCGTAGTCGTGGCTTTCGGTCTTGTCATCGACGCTCACACCGGCCTCGCGCAGACGCGCCAGGAAGCCATCGAGGTCATCGACACGGAAATTGAACATGAAAGGCTTTTCGCTGGGCTCAAAGTAGGTGGTGTCCTGGCGAAACGGCCCCCAGACCGTGTGGCCGGTACCGCCGGGCTGCGGATCGTCGGCCCAGGAAAAGGTCACCGCGCCGCCAGTCTCCGTCTCCAAGCCCAGCACATCGCGGTACCATGCCGCCAGGGCAGCGGGATCCCGCGCCTTGAAGAAGACACCGCCGATACCGGTTATGCGTGCCACCTTGCCTTCCCCTCCATAATTTGGCCCAGCTTCGCGTGCATTGAGCACGTTGCGTTCGGGCCAAACACACCTGAATGTCATACCCTGCCGTAGAACAAGCGCCGATGAAAGGCGCGCAACGGAGGATAGGTCCTTGCACACGTTCACGTTATCGGTGGTTTCGTTAGTTGGCGGCCTAGCCATGCTGGGTGCGGCGGCGTCGGACGTCACGGCCGATCTGCCGGAAGGGCCCGGCAGGGACCTCGTTGAAGGGTTCTGCACCGGCTGTCACAACACCAATCTCATCGAGCGCAGTTCCGGTTACAGCCAGGACGAATGGAAGGCGTTAATCGCGACCATGATCGACCTTAAGGCCGTGCCCGAGGACGAGGACACGATCAGCTCTTATTTGGCCCAGCACTTCGCACCGAACGATCATCGCGCGCCGACCCTGGTCCCGGGCGATACCGAGATCGCCTTTGAAGAATGGGTCGTGCCGACGCTCGGTCAACGCTCGCGCGATCCTGCCGAAGCGCCGGACGGTTCGATCTGGTGGGCAGGTCAGTACGGCAACATGATCGGGCGTATCGACACGGAGACCGGCGCGATGACCGAGTACATGCTGCCGGCCAACGCCCATCCGCACACCGTCATCGTCGATGAGACCGGCAACGTCTGGTACACCGGCAACAAGAACGCATCGCTCGGCGTCCTCGACCCGGAGACCGAAGCGATCACCGTCTATGACATGCCGGACCCGGCCGCACGCGATCCGCATTCCGGCATCGTCGATGAACGGGGCCGCCTGTTCTTCACGGTTCAACACGGCAACTTCATAGGTCGCCTCGACACCGCGACCGGCGACGTCGTGCTGGCCGAAGTCGCAACGCCGAACGCACGGCCCTATGGCATCAAGCTCGACCACGACGGTGTGCCGTGGGTCTCGTGCAACGGCAGCAACTGCCTGATCAAAGTCGATCCGGAGACGATGGAACTGACGGAGATCGACCTGCCTGACGCGGACGCACGCAGCCGACGTCTCGACATCGCAAGCGACGGAACGATCTGGTACGTCAATTCGTCGCTTGGACGCCTGGGCCACTACGATCCCAAGAGCGGCGTCTTCCGGGAATGGGATTCGCCCAGCGGGCCGTCGTCGCATCCTTACGCCATCGCGATCATCGACGACATCGTCTGGTACAACGAGTCGGGTATGCGGCCCGACGTTCTCGTGCGGTTTGACCCGGCGACCGAGACGTTTCAGAGCTGGGCGATCCCATCAGGCGACGTCTATGCGGGCATCGTCCGCCACATGCGCCCCACCGCCGACGGCGATCTGCTGATCCACCAAAGCAGCACCAACCGCATCCTGCGCGTGACAGAAATGCCTGGGGACGGCGACAACTGAGGCATTGACCCCATCAGCCATCGGGATGACGCGCGTGCGTACCATCGGAGTACACCCAATGAACGCGGGTAAACCTGGCGCTTTCCCCTATTCTGCCACCGCTCAGTGGCAAGGGGTCGAGCATGCGTGTGCCGACATTCGATGCAATGGTTGACGAGATCCGCCAGGCGACGGCGGAACAGCGTCTGGTATCGCGCACCCCTCTGGCGACGTTGGTTCATTTTGAACTGCTGCGCGCGCTCAACGACCTCGAGGTCAACGGCAACCGGGCGTCCATCCGCGAAGCCTATGCGTGCCTTTACGAGTACGATGCCTTGAGCGAACGGCAGAACGGAACGAAGACCGTGGCGGTAGCCAACGGCCACGGCAATGGCCGTGTCGTCAGCCTGTCATCGATCCGCGTGTGTGCCGACGATCGCGTTACCGCCCGGTCCGTCGGCGGCTGAGCCACAGAGACCTCGCCGCCACTGTCGGCGTTTCCCAGAAAAACATGCGTGTGTTGGATTTGTAGCCAACGCAAGGTTGCGTTGCCGGCTCCGTCGGTCGCAAGCTCTCGGCGACCAGCCGTATGGGTCGCCCGGTGCCTGCCGGGAACGGAGATGCCATGAACGATATCAATACGACACATCAAGACCGCCGCGCCCCCCTCGAGATCAGCGCCGACGAAATCCGGCGCCTGGGTTACCGGGTTGTCGACATCATCGCCGACGAACTCACCGACCCCACCCGGCGCGGCGTCTATCCACCACCCCAGTCGCCCGAGCGTATGGCACAGCAGTTCGGCGGGCCGCCGCCGGAAGACAGCATGGACGCCGACGCGATCCTGGATCTGATCCGCGACGAGTTGCTGCCGGCCTCTGCGAACTACTGCCACCCTCGGCTGATGTCCTATGTCTCGTCTTCCGCGCTCGCCCTGCCCGGTCTGGTCGAGGGATTGGTGGCCTCGCTCAGGCTCTATCCCTACACCTGGACACTGACGCCGGGTTCGACCGAGATCGAAACGACGGTCGCGCGCTGGCTGGGCCAGATGCTGGGTTTTGGCGACAACGCTGCCGGTTACATGGCGACCGGCGGCACCGGCGCCAACCTGATGGCGCTCGCCGCCGCGCGGGTGGCCAAGGCCGGCTGGGACGTGCGCGAAGACGGCATCGCAGACCACCAACCGCTCATCGCTTATGGCTCGACCCAGACCCATGCCTGTCTGGACCAGGCGTTCCGCCTGATGGGGCTTGGCTCGCGCGGGCTGCGGCGGATCGCAGTCGATGAGGAGTTTCGTGTCCGGCCCGACCTATTGGACGAGGCCATTGCGCGCGACAAAGCCGACGGGCGCCAGCCGTTCTGCATCATCGCCAATGCGGGTACGACCAACACTGGTGCGGTCGATGACCTTACTGCCCTAGCCGACCTCGCCGAGCGTCACAGCCTCTGGTTCCATGTGGACGGCGCCTATGGAGCTGTGGCCGCACTCAGCCCACGCGCACGGCCGCTCTTCGAGGGGCTGGAGCGCGCGGATTCCATGGCCGTCGACCCGCACAAGTGGCTCAACGTGCCCTATGAAGCCGGCTGCGTCCTCGTGCGTTCATGGGACGTCCTGGCGCGCGCCTTCACCCTGGTGCCCGAATACCTGCGCATGGCCGACGGTCACGACGCGCACGATCATTGGCATCACGGCTGGGAGCTCACCCGTGGCGACCGCGCGCTGAAGGTCTGGGTCGCGATCAAGCAGATCGGCTTCGCTGGCCTCAGCGCCATGGTCGACGAACACCTGGCGATGACCCAGCGGTTGGCGCGCATGGTCGATGCCGCCGACGATCTCGAGCTAATGGTAAAGCCATCGCTCAGCGTCTGCTGCTTTCGCTACGTGCCGCCGGATCTCAAGAGCGATGCGCCGGACAACGGTTATCTTGACCGTCTCAACGAAGAAACCGAACGGGTCATCCAGCAGGCAGGCGATGGCTTGATCACGGGCACGGATCTGAACGGCCGGCGGTGTTTCCGCCCGTGCTTCGTCAACCACCGGCTGACCCAGGACGGCATCGACCACATGATCGCATTGTTGCGACAGACCGCATGCGAGACGGACGCGCGATTAAGGGACCGCTAGTCGTTCCTGTGGTCGCCGGAGCGGCGCCAGCGGCGGCGGTGATCGGCCCAGGCCTGCGCCTCGATGAAGACCCGGGTAATCTCGGGATGACGCTGCATCAACATGCGTTCGAGATTGGTGATGACCTCCTCGACATCGGAGGAGTCCAAGCTGTCCTCGAAGTCGATCGAGATGTTCACCAAAATGTCGCCAGGACCCATGTGCATGGTCAGCACTTCGTTGACCCGGTGGATGCCGCGCTGGCGCGCAATCAGCCGGCGGATGTCCTCCTGCATTTCCGGGCTCGCCGCCTCGCCGACCAGAAGGCCCTTGCATTCATAGGCCAGCAGGATCGCGGTCGCTGCCAGGATGGCGCCGATGCCGATGGAGGCGACGCCATCCAGCACCGGCATCTCCAAAATCTCGGCCAGGGCGATGCCGATCATGGCGACGATCAGACCGAGCATGGCGGCCGTATCCTCGAAAAGCACCGTGAACACGGTCGGGTCCTTGCTGCGCCTGACCGCGCGCCACAGCGACATCTTGCCACGCTGGCGGTCAAACTCCCGGTAGGCGACCCACCACGCTCCTGCCTCGAAGACAATGGCGATAGAGAGCACGATGTAGTTGACGTAGGTGTCCTTCAGCGGCTCGGGGTGCTGGATTTTATGGATGCCCTCATAGATCGAGATGGTCGCGCCACCGACGAAGATCAGGATCGCCACGACAAACGCCCAGAAATAGAGCTCCATGCCATAGCCGAACGGATGGGTGTTGTCGGCCGGCCGGTCCGAGCGCTTCATGCCGTAGAGCAAAAGCCCCTGGTTTCCAGTGTCGACCAGCGAGTGGACGGATTCGCTCAGCATCGCCGAACTGCCGGTCCACATGGCCGCTCCGAACTTGGTAATGGCGATCAGCCCGTTGCCGGCGAGCGCGGCATAGATGACCTTTTTAGATCCGTGCACATCCATGACGGCGGAGACACTAGATCGGATCGTGATCGGGTGGAACCGGTTGCCGGTTCCACCCGATCACGCGAATCCGATCTATCTCTATGAACAGAGCAGATTCACCTGCCTTGATGGCATTGCGAAACGATCCCATTAAAGCAGGATCTGCTCTAGCGATTGATGACGAAAGCGGCCAGTTGTCCGTGGACCTGACATCGTGGCCGATCAGGATCTAGAATACGGCGACAATCTGGAGTCGGAGGCAGTGATGGCAGCGGTCGAGAAACCACATATGGACGAGCCTGGCGTTGATTGGTCAAAAGGGGCCGCGTGGGTTGACGGCGAATTCGTGCCGGCGGCCGACGCCAAGGTTTCCGTCTTCGACTGGGGTTTTGTCAGGTCCGACGTCACCTATGACGTCGTCCATGTCTGGCACGGCGCCTTCTTCCGGCTGGAAGACCACCTCACCCGTTTCGAGAACTCGGTGAAAGGTCTGCGCATGGAACTCCCGGTCGACCACGACGGCCTGCGCGACATTCTAATGGGGTGCGTCAGCCGCTCAGGTTTGCGCGATGCCTATGTCGCCATGGTCATGACGCGCGGCATCCCGGATCCGTCGTGGCCCAAGCGCCTGCCCAGCAACTTCAAGGGCGGCAATCAGTTGATCTGCTACGCCATCCCGTTCGTCTGGATCATGAAGCCGGAGATGCAGGAAACCGGCGGGCGCATGATCGTCTCCGAGGTGCCGCGTATCGCGCGCCATTCCGTCGACCCGACCATCAAGAACTATCACTGGGGCGACTTCACCAATGCGCTGTTCGAGGTTGAGGATAACGATGCCGACTACGCCGTCTTGATCGGGCCCGACGGTTATGTAGCGGAGTGTCCCGGCGCCAACGTTTTCGCCGTCCTCGACGGCTGCGTCGTGAGCCCCGTCCATGGCGCGCTGGAAGGCGTGACCCGCAAATCGGTCCACGAGCTGTGCGACTTGCTCGACATTCCCAACCGCAACGATCACATCACACGGGACCAACTGCTCGAGGCCGACGAGATCTTTATGGCGTCAACCGCCGGCGGCATTATGCCGATCAGCCAGATCAACGAGCGCATCCTGTCGAACGGTCGACCCGGCCCCATCACCAGACGACTTCACGAGACCTACTGGGCCAAACACGACGAAGGCTGGCACACGACCCCGGTCGACTACGACGGCTGACCTGACGCGGCTGGCTGCGCGATGATCGTGTCGCTGCTGAAGCGGCGCCAGCGCATGGTGAGCAAGAAGCTGACAACCGCGATGTGGACCAACGGCCAGACGACCGGCGGCACCGTGAAATCGACGAACGGCACATCCCAGATCGGCACGAACACTGGCAGCAGCGAGAACATGCCGAGCCCCGATAGAATCGCTGGAATCAGCAGGTAGAGCACGGCCAGCCAGATCAGCCAGCCGGCGACCGCGCGCCGTGTGGTCTGTCCAAGATAGGCGTATGTCAGTAGCAAGAGGTCGCGTGTCACGAAGAGGAAGAGCGCGATCAGCGTACCGGCAACGGTCGCCATGGTCGTGCCGTCACTAGCCCACATGTTGAATGCCGTGGCGGCGGCGTCCTCCTTCGGCAAGGTCACGATGTAGACGGTCGTTGCCGCGACGGCGATCAGGGCGACGCCATGGTTGATCAACCATAGCGGCGCACCGGCCAGCACACCGCCAAACCGACCTTCGCGCATGGATGCGAAGAGCTGACGGATACGGACGGGATCCAGCCGTTCGAAGAGCGCGGGCACGTAACTCGCAAAGATGATGATGACAGTGCCGAAGACGATCGGAAAGACGTAGCGGTAGCTGCCGGTGAGACGTTCCGGCCACGCCAGGCCGGCCATCCACGCGGCGAGAAAGATGACGAAGACCGGCCACACAACGGGCAAGGTCCGGACCTGCAGTTCGATCTGCATACGCCGCCAGACGCCGACGACCGCCCATAACGCAAAGACGATGACGCTGACCACGGCAAACCACCGACCGTCGACGGCCGCGCCATACCAGACCGCCGGCCCATCGATGTAGCGGTCCAGCATCGACGACACGACGATGGCGACGACCAGCGCGGCGAACTGGGCGAGACTGACGTCGAAGCGCCGTGTCTTCTCGCGCTGGTGCATGGCGGTTAAAGCGGCAACGAGCGCCGTTGCCTGCACCATGATGCCGAACGCGATCAAACCAATGATCGATTGGAGAATGACAACACCGACTTCCGCGCCAAAAGTGCGCGCAACGCCACCGCTGATGCTGTCCCACATGGCGAATGAGACACACATGACGAGCAATGCCAGGAAGGTGCCGTACCAGGCGTAGACGGTGCTGCCGATGAGCTTGCCCCATGTCATGCCCCAGGGGCCGAGCGACGAGAGGCGTTGGGCGTCCCATGTCTTGTCAGCGATTTCCTGGACCAGGGCGCTGGCTGCAAGCCGCGTGCTCCAGAAGAGCAAAATCAGGATGGCCACGACGATCGCGGTGCCGACAAGCGTCTCATACATATCGGTGCCGCCGGCGGGTTCGCCGCTTTCATGAGTCGCGATACCGGCCAACAGGAAGATGCCACCGAGCACCACCGGCATGCCAATGACGCGGAACGGCGACAGCTCCATCCACATATAGCGGCGGAACTCCGGATTGAGTCTCATGAGCCCGCCCCCTTGCCCGAGGCGACCTCGCGATAGATCTCGCGCAAGCCTAGCGTTTCTTCTTTGAGACCGATCACAGGTACGCCGACACCGACGAGATCACGCAGGAGATCGCGGCGGAAACCGACATCGCGCAGGGCGCGAAACGTCGCGCCACCGTCATCCAGAACCAGTTCGTCGATACCGGTCCGCGCCTTCAAAAAGGCCGCGAGCGCTTCGGTGTTTTCGACGACATCCAGGCGAAGACGCACATGGCTCGTGTCACCGCTAAGCGCGCGGTGGTCGACAAGCCGCCCGTGGTCGAGGACCAACGCGTGGCTCGAATAGTCTTCCAGCTCAGCCAGGATGTGTGACGAGACGATCAGCGTCATGCCGCGTTCGCGCAGGCGCAGCAACAGCCCCGACAAGGATTGGCGGGCAAGCGGATCAAGACCCGAGGCCGGCTCGTCCAGCAACACCATCGGCGGATCATGAATGATGGCCTGCGCGATCCCCAGACGCTGACGCTGGCCGCGCGACATCTCGCCAGCTTTCTTAGTGGCGAGCTCCCTGAGATCAAGCAGATCGACGACGCGGTCAACCGCTGCCCGCTCTTCGACAAGGCTCAGGCCGTGCATGGCCGCCGCGTGACGCAGGCACTGGCTGACCGTCAGGTCGTCATAGAGGCCGAAAAAGTCCGAGAGATATCCGATCTGACGGTGACTGGCGCGCGGATCTTCGTGGATGTCGTCGCCGCCGATCGTAACCCGCCCCTCAAACGGCGTCTCCAGCGCGGCCATACAGCGCATCAGTGTCGTCTTGCCGGCGCCGTTGGGCCCGACCAGGGCCGTCACGCTGCCCTTGGTTACCTCGAACGACACGCCATAGAGCGCGCGCTGGGTCGGGTAGTCAAAGACCAGATCATCAACCCGGACTATATCCGGGTCGGGCACCGCCGGGTTATGGGTGGTCGTTTCGGTCAGCCGTTCACACCCGCCATGCAGACATACTTGGTCTCGACATACTCCTCGATCCCGATATGGCTGCCTTCGCGTCCGATACCCGATTCCTTGACGCCGCCGAACGGCGCCACCTCGGTCGAGATGATGCCGGTATTGACACCAACAATGCCGTACTCAAGTCCCTCGGAGACACGCCAGACCCGGCCCAAATCGCGGCTGAAGAAATAGGACGCCAGGCCGAACTCCGTGTCGTTGGCGAGCTGGATCGCCTCATCCTCAGTCTCGAAACGGAACAGCGGGGCGAGCGGTCCGAAGGTCTCGTCGCGCGCCACCATCATCTGCGGATCGACATCGGCGACGACGGTCGGCTCATAGAACGTACCGCCGAGATCGTGACGCTTACCGCCGGCCAGCACGCGCGCGCCCTTGCCGGTGGCATCTTCCAGGTGCTCCTCGACCTTTTCAATGGCCGCCTCGTTGATCAGCGGACCCTGCACCACGCCGTCGTCGAGACCGTTGCCGACCTTCATGGTCTTGACCTTGGCGGCAAACTTCTCGGCAAACTCGTCATAGACGCCTGACTGCACGTAGATGCGGTTGGCGCAGACGCAGGTCTGGCCCATGTTGCGGAACTTGCAAGCGAGCGCGTTCTCGACGGCGGCTTCCATATCGGCGTCCTCAAAGACCAAAAACGGCGCGTTGCCACCCAGCTCCATGGTTACCTTTTTGACGGTCGAGGAAGATTGCTCCATCAGCTTTTTGCCGATCGAGGTCGAGCCCGTGAAGGTGATCTTCCTGACAATCGGGTTCTTGGTCAGCTCCTCGCCAATCTCGCTAGACTTGCCGGAGAGGATGCTGAGCACACCCTTCGGGATGCCGGCACGTTCGGCAAGTTCGCACAACGCGAAGGCCGAATACGGCGTCTCGGTCGCGGGCTTACCGACAAAGGTGCAGCCGGCGGCAAGCGCCGGGGCGGCCTTGCGGGTGATCATGGCCGATGGGAAGTTCCATGGCGTGATCGCGCCGACGACACCGATCGGTTCCTTCATCACCACAATGCGCCGGTCCGTCATGTGGGTCGGAATGGTCTCGCCATAGATGCGCTTGCCCTCCTCGGCGAACCACTCGATGAACGAAGCGGCATAGGCGATCTCGCCGCGCGCCTCGGCCAACGGCTTGCCCTGCTCCATGGTCATCATGACGGCCAAGTCTTCCTGGTTCTCCATCATCAGGTCGAACCACTTGCGCAGGATGACCGCGCGCTCCTTGGCGGTCTTGGCGCGCCAATCGACCATGGCCTTCTCGGCCGCCTCGATCGCGCGCCGCGTCTCGGCAGCGCCCATGCGCGGGATCGTGCCCAATGTCTCGCCAGTGGCCGGGTTGCGCACATCGATGGACTCGCCGGAATCGGCATCGCACCACGCGCCATCGATGTAGCACTGCTGGCGGAACAGAGTGGGGTCGCTTAGCTTCATGGGAACTCCTCCTCGGCGCGGCACGGCCGGCCGCTTCTTTGATGATGTGGCGGTGGCGCGCACTATAGGCAAGGTTGTGGCATAGGCAAGGTTGCCGGACCTGGTCCATCTTGGCGCGAAAACGGTGAACTGTGGCGCAATCGAGCGAGGTCGTTTAGCCTTACGTCCATGGGGAAGACATGGGTGCTTGGTACGGCACCTACCGGCCAACGCTGCCGGTTTATGGGCAACAACATTCTCCGAGGACAACGATGCGGATCTTTTTGGCTGCTTGGGTGGTTTTGGGGTTTGCCGCCGTTCCGGCGCAAGCCTTCGATATTGGTGATGAGCGCCTGTTGTTGAGCGAGCTCAAGTGCAAGAAATGTGACCTGACGGGCGTCGATCTGAGCGGCGAGAACCTGACGGGCGCCTATCTGCCTGGCGCCGACCTGGCCCAGGCCAATCTGCGGGCGACGGACTTTACCGGTGCCGATCTGATCTACACCAACCTGGTGGGCGCCGACCTCTCCAATGCCGATCTCGCCAACGCCAATGTCGGCGGCGCCGACATGACCGGCGCCAACTTGTCAGGCGCCGATATGACCTTCGCAGGCATGGAAGGCACGATCCTTAACAACGCCATCCTCACAGGCGTCACCTTCGAGGGCGCCGATTTGAGCTTCGCCGAACTCAAGGGTGCAACGCTCGATGCCGGTGCCCTAACGGGCGCAGTCCTGTGCCACACGGTGTTACCGGACGGCAGCCGCGACCAGTCAGGCTGCTGACCGACTGACCTATTCGACCGTAACGCTCTTGGCGAGGTTGCGCGGCTGATCGACATCGGTGCCGCGCAGCACCGCTGCGTGATAGGACAAGAGCTGCACGGGCAAGCAGGTTACCAGCGGCGACACGAAGGGGTCGACCTGGGGCACGGTGATGACGTGCTCGGCCGAACCGCCGGCCGCCTGGGCGCCGGCTTCATCGGTAATCAGGATGATCCGGCCCTTACGCGCGGCGACTTCCTCCAGATTGGACACGCTCTTTTCGAAGAGCTCGTCCGACGGCGCGATCACGATGACCGGCACATGCTCGTCGATCAGCGCGATCGGCCCGTGCTTCATCTCGCCCGAGGCATAACCCTCGGCGTGGATATAGGAGATTTCCTTCAGCTTCAGCGCGCCCTCAAGGGCAATCGGGTAGCTCGGACCACGCCCCAGATAAAGCACGTCTCGGGCCTCGTTCAGGGAGCGCGCGACCTCTTCGATTGCGGCCTCGCTTTTCAGGACCTCGCTCATGGCCGAGGGCAGATCGCCGAGCGCGGCGAGCTTCTTCGCCGCCTCGCCACGGTCAATCGTCCCCCGCGCCTCTGCGGCGACGACAGCGAGCGTCGCCAGGACAACGAGCTGGCAGGTGAAGGTCTTGGTCGCCGCGACACCGATCTCCGGCCCAGCGCGGGTCAGCAGAACATGGTCGGATTCGCGCGCCATGGTGCTGGTCGGTGTGTTGGTCAGGGTGACGATGTACTGGTCCTGCTCACGCGCGTAACGCAGCGCGGCCAGCGTGTCAGCGGTCTCGCCCGACTGTGACACGAAGAGCGCCATGCCGCCCTTCGGCATCGGCGCCTGGCGATAGCGGAACTCCGAGGCGACATCGACCTCGACGGGAATGCGGGCAAGGCTCTCCAGCCAGTACTTCGCCGTCAGCGCGGCCAGCGAGGCCGTGCCGCAGGCGACGAGCGTGATCTTCGGCACCTCGAACAGGTCGATATCCAGGCCTGGAAACTCCGCGCGATCGTTCAGCGCGTCGTAATAGGCGTGCAACGTCTGGCCCACGACTTCCGGCTGCTCGTGGATTTCCTTCGCCATGAAGTGGCGATAGTTGCCTTTGCCGATCGCGGCACCCGACAGTTGGGTCACAATCACCGGCCGCTCGACCTGGTTGCCGGTACCATCGAAGACCGTGGCGCCTTCTCTCGTGACCTCGACCCAGTCATCGTCCTCCAGGTACGACACGCGCTGGGTATAGGGCGCAAGCGCCAGGGCATCGGACGCCAGGAACATTTCCCCGTCCCCCCAGCCGACGGCCAGCGGGCTGCCGCGCCGCGCGCCGATCATGATCTGATCCTCGCCGGCGACCAGGATGCCAAGGGCAAAGGCGCCGCGCAGACGCGGCAGCGCCTCGGCGACCGCCTCGCGCGCGGTACGGCCCTGCTGCATCAAATGGGTAATGAGCTGGGGGACGACCTCCGTATCCGTGTCGCTCTGGAAGTTGCGGCCTTCGGCGATCAACTCGTCGCGCAGTTCGCGGAAGTTCTCGATGATGCCGTTGTGGACGACCGCCACCTTCTCGGTCATGTGCGGATGGGCGTTGGTCTCGGTCGGCTCGCCGTGGGTCGCCCAGCGGGTATGGCCGATACCGACTGTACCGGGCACCGGATCGACCAACAGCTTGGCCTCCAGATTGGCAAGCTTGCCTGGCGCGCGGCAGCCCTCAATGTGGCTGTTCACAAGGGTCGCGATACCAGCGGAGTCGTAGCCCCGGTACTCCAGGCGCTTCAGACCGTCGACCAGAATGGGGGCTGCTTCGCGTGTGCCGATGATCCCAATTATGCCGCACATAGCCGGTTATCCCTCTTTCTTGCGGCGCGCCTTCTCGGCGGCCTTGTGTTCGCGATAGAGCGAGGCGAAGCCTTCGCGGGTCACCTGCTCGGGCCGGGTGATGGAGAGCGCGTCATCGGCGACGTCGCGGGTGATCGTGCTGCCCGCGCCGACAATCGCGCCATCGCCGACCTTGACCGGCGCCACCAGCGCGGAGTTGGAGCCGATGAACGCCCCGGCGCCAATCTCCGTCAGGTGCTTCAGATACCCGTCGTAGTTGCAGGTAATGGTCCCTGCCCCGACATTGGCGCCGGCGCCGACACGGGCATCGCCGACATAGGCCAGATGGTTGGCCTTGGCGCCTGCCTCGAACACCGTGTTCTTGATCTCGACGAAGTTGCCGATATGCGCGCCCTCGCCGATCTCGGCGCCGGGTCTGAGCCGGGCATAGGGACCGACGCGCGCGCCAGGCGCGACCACCGCCCCTTCCAGATGGCAGAAGCTCTTGATGACCGTGCCTGCGCCGACCTTGACGGCGGGGCCAAAAACGACATGAGGTTCCACCTTTACATCATGCTCTAGAATTGTGTCATAACTGAGAAAAACCGTCTCAGGCGCAATCAAGTGAACACCGTTCACCATGGCCCTTTGCCGCAGCCGCGCCTGGATCGCTGTCTCGAAGCGGGCGAGGTCCGCGCGGTCGTCGGCGCCGATCAGGTCCTCGGGATCATCGATCTCCAAGACCACACAACGGCGACCTTCCGCGCGCGCCAGAGCGACAATCTCGGTCAGGTAGTACTCGCCCTTCGCGTTGTCGTTGCCGACCTGGTCGAGCAAGCCCGGCAGCAGCGCGGCATCGACGGACATCATGCCGGAGTTGCACAGCGTCGAAGCCCGCAGTGTCTCCGACGCGTCACGGAACTCGACAATCCGCGCCAGACTGCCGTCATCGGCCAGTTCCAGACGGCCATAGCGGTTCTCGGTGGTGACGTTGACACCGAGCACGGCGACCGCGGCATCGGCCTCGCGTCGCGCGGCAATAAGGCCTTGGATCGTCTGAGCCTCGATCATGGCGGCGTCGCCAAACAGGATCAGCACGTCGGCCGGACCCTCGCCTGAAGGAAATCCGCTCAGCGCGCCACGCGCGGCCATCACCGCGTGGCCGGTACCCAAGGGCTCGTCCTGGACCGCCGTGGTGGCCGGCGCCACGGCGGCGGCGAGCTGATCCATGTCCGGGCCGATAACGACGATGGTGCGCTCGGGATCGAGCGCGCCGACCGCTTCCAGGACAAAATTGACCATGGGCCGCCCGGCGATCGGATGCAGGACCTTGGGCAGGTCGGATTTCATGCGCGTGCCCAGGCCTGCGCCCAGGACAACGGCGGCAACGGATGGCAGAACCAATTCCTCGGTCATGGCGTAAAGAGAAGACCCACATCTCAACTCTAGATCGGCCCGGACCCTGCCACAGGGCTTTTCCAGGGTCCAAGTCACGTTATCTTTCAATCCTTTACAGGACCTTCAGTCGCGCCACACGCGCCGTTGCACACCGGGCCGAGGCCCAATAGGTTGCGCAATCGTCCAGCTTGAGAGTTTTCATGCCGCCTTCGCCCCACCGCTTCCGCGCCGTCGTCTTCGACCTGGACGGCACCTTGATCGACAGCGCGCCGGATATCGCCGACGCCATCAATATGGTGCTGGCCGATCTGGGCCGGGTCGCGGTGAGCGAGGCCATGATCCGCGAAATGGTCGGCTCGGGTTGGGCCGGGCTGCTCGAGCGCATCATGGAGATGACCGGCGGTGATCCCGAACAAGGGATCGACTGGGCGGTCGAGCGATTCCGCGCCTGCTACGTGCCGCGCAGCACCCGGCTCTCCAGCCTTTACCCGAGCGCGATGGAAACCATCCAACTTTTGCACGGCCAAGGCCTGAAACTCGGCATCTGCACCAACAAGCGCCAGGAGGCGACCGACGTGGTCGCCGAGAACTTCGGCCTGACCCGTTACATGGATTCCGTCGTTGGCGGCGACACCACCGGCGCCATGAAACCAGACCCCCGCCACCTGGGCGCGGTCCTCGACGAGCTCGGCGTCGACGGTACCCACGCGCTGATGGTCGGCGACAGCAAGGCCGATGTCGCGGCGGCCCGCGCCTTCGACATGCCGGCCGTTCTCGTGCGCTACGGCTACACGGCGATCCCGGTTGAGGAGCTTGATGGCGACGCGCTGATCGACCGGCTCGACGAGCTGCCGGACCTCATGCCAACCCTCTGACACAAGGGACCGATCCCATGCTGACGGCCATCGACCATATCGAGATCATCGTGCGCGACCTCGACGCCTATATCGCCTATCTGGAGAAGCTGGGCTTCGAGGTCCTCACCCGCACAAGCCACCATGGCCAGTCCGCCGAACTCAAGCTGCCGGGTGACAACCAGCCGATCTTCGAACTGCACGAGGTCGGCGGCGAGGAAGTCATCGGCATTAACCACATCGCGTTCCGCACCGACGACGTGAACGCCGCTTATGACAGCCTGGCGAAGACCGATATCAGGATCGAGGAGCCGCCCCATGACGTCGCCTCGACCGGGCGCACCAACATCAACCTGCGCGACCCCGACGGCTGGCGCGTCCAAATCGTCGACGCCAACCGCAGGAAGCCGCTCTAGAAACAATCAAACACCGCGGTTGAAGCCGCCATCGGCCAGGATGTTCTGGCCGGTGATGTAGGCGCTGTCTTCCGACAACAAGAACGCGGCGATGCGGGCGAGCTCTTCCGGGTTGACCGGACGGCCCATCGGCACGGCATCAAGCTGTGCTTCATTCCATTCGATGTTGCTGACAAACCCTGGAGACAGGGTGTTCATACGGATGCCGTCGCGGGCATGGCGATCGGCATAGAGTTTGGTGTAGCCGTCGAGGGCGCGGCGAATCGTCGACGAACTGGGATAGGCCGGATGCGGTTCCTTTGAGATCATGGCCGAGATGTTGACGATTCCACCGGAGCCCTGCGCCTTCATGATCGGTGTCACCAGCCGGGCCAGGCGCACGACGTTCATGAACTGCATGTCGAACATGTCGATCCAGAAGGCATCGTCATAGTCGACAATGCTGGCGCTGCGCTTGCTGTCAAAAAACGACCCATCATAACCGCCGTTGTCTGTCGACAGGCCCGTGTTGGCGACCAACGCATCGATCCGGCCAAGGTGTTCGTGGGCGCCCATGACGAAACGCGCGAGGTCCTCGGTGTTCGTTACGTCGCCTTGAAACGCCTGCGCGCCGATTTCGCCGGCGACATCAAGAATGGCGTCCGAGCGGGCCATGATCGCGAGCCTGTAGCCGCGCCGCGCGAGCTCGCGCGCGCACGCCGCACCGATGCCTTTACTGGCTGCGGTGACAATCGCTGTGGGCTGCGTCCCGTCCGCCATCTCAGATCTCCGCACGCGGCAGCGGCGCCTTGCCGCGGATCATGTCAGACGCCTTCTCGGCAATCATAACCGTCGGCGCGTTGGTGTTGCCGGTGACCAGGATCGGCATCACCGAGGCATCGACAATGCGCAGGCCCTCGACACCGCGCACCCGCAGGTCAGCATCGACGACCGCCATGGGATCGCTGTCGATGCCCATCTTGCAGGTGCCGACCGGGTGATACCCGGACTGCGCGCCCCGGGCGACACCCTCCAGGATTTCCTCATCGGTCGTCAGACGCGCACCTGGTGCGATCTCGTCACCCCTGAAGGGGTCAAAGGCCGGTTGACCAACGATCTCGCGCGCCCACTTGACGGCGTCGACAAACTCGCGCCGATCGCGCTCCTCGGTCAGATAGTTCGGCTCGATCACCGGATGATCGCTCGCCTCGGTTGACCGGAGCTTGATCCAGCCACGCGCTTCCGGGCGCATCTGGTTGACGTCGAGCTGAAAGCCAGAGAGCGCCTTCTTGGTGTTCGTGCGCAGATCCTCCTCGATCACCATGGGCGTGAAGAAGACCTGAAAGGTCGGTACGTCCGGATCCTCACCACCGGTCGAAAAGGCGCCGGCGGACCAGAAGGCGTTGCCGCCCGGACCCAGCTTGCCACCGGAAAGGAAATAGGCCGCGCCAAGCCACAAGGCGCGATGCGGCCGCTGCCAGCGGTCATAGGTCGCGCTGCGGTCGGTACACTTGAACTGCACGGGGATGTTCAGATGGTCCTGAAGGTTCTGTCCGACGCCGGGCAGGTCGGCGACGACATCAACACCAAGGGCGCGCAGATCGTCAGCCGGGCCGACACCCGACAGCATCAGAAGCTGAGGTGAGCCGATGGCGCCTTGCGCCACGATGATCTCGCGCCCGACGCGCGCTTCGCGTTCCTGCCCGTCGCGCTTGTACGACACACCT
>JBCCIS010000071.1 GCA_039028155.1 Pseudomonadota bacterium | reverse complement strand
GGCCAAGGACATCAATCCACAGACAGGCGACACGATCGAGACCATCGATGTCGAGCGGATCATGCAGATGATCCCGCACCGCTATCCGTTCCTGATGATCGACAAGGTCGTCGACCTGGTTCCCAACGTAAGCGCGATCGGCGTCAAGAACGTCTCGATCAACGAACCGCAGTTCGCTGGGCACTTTCCCAGCCACCCGGTCATGCCTGGCGTGCTGATCATCGAGGCGATGGCACAGTCCGCCGCGGTGCTGGTTGTCCAGACGCTGGGCAAGGAGTTTGAAGGCAAGCTCGTCTACTTCATGTCCGTCGACGCGGCGCGGTTCCGCAAACCGGTTCTGCCCGGCAATGTCATGTACGTTCACGTCTCGAAGAAACGCAATCGGGGACCGGTCTGGAAGTTCGAGGCCGAGGCAAAGGTTGACGGCGTCGTCGTGGCGGATGCGACCTATTCAGCGATGATTCTGGATAGCTGACGATCATGACGTCCATTCATCCGACCGCGGAGGTCGATGCGAAGGCGCAACTGGGCGCTGATGTCGCCGTTGGACCGTATTGTGTCGTCGGCCCCGGTGTCTCGCTCGACGAAGGCGTGGTGCTCGAGGCTCATGTGGTGATGGGCGGCGAAACCGCCGTTGGCCCGCGCTCCCACATCTTCCCGTTTGCCTCCATCGGCCTGAAACCCCAGGACCTCAAGTACCGTGGCGAAGCGACCAAGTTGGTCATCGGCGCGGACAATCAGATCCGCGAGCACGTGACGATGAATCCGGGCACCGCCGGCGGCGGCGGCCTGACACAGGTGGGCAACGGTTGCCTGTTCATGGTCGGCGCCCATGTCGCCCATGACTGTCAGATTGGCGACAGCGTCATCATGGCCAACAACGCAACCCTGGGCGGTCACGTGGTGATCGAGGATTTCGCCATCATCGGCGGCCTGGCGGCGATCCACCAGTTCGTCCGCATCGGACGTCATGCCATGGTCGGCGGCATGTCGGGCGTCGAACAGGATGTCATACCCTTCGGCTCCGTGATGGGCGAGCGCGCCCATCTGAGCGGCCTCAACCTGGTCGGTCTGAAGCGCCACGACTTCACCCGCGACGACATCCACGCCTTGCGTACGGCCTACAGGCTGCTGTTCGCCGACGAAGGCACGCTTTCCGAGCGTCTGGACGATGTCGAGGACGTGTTGGGCGAGTCCTCGCCGGTGCGTCAGATCATTGACTTCATGAAGCTGCAGAGCCAGCGCGGCGTATGTCAGCCGCGAGACGGGCATGCCGCCTAAACTCGGCATCGTGGCCGGCGGCGGGACGCTGCCGGCGCATCTAGCACGCGCCTGTCTGAATGCCGGGCGCGACGTCTTCATCGTCGCGCTCAAGGGACATGCCGACCCGGAAGCCATCGGCGATTTGCCACATGCCTGGGTCCGGTTGGGCGCGGCCGGCAAAGCCATCGAGTTGCTGCGCGAGCGCGAGGTCGAAGAGATCGTCTTGGCCGGCGACGTCCGGCGTCCCTCGTTGCGTGAGCTCAAACCCGATCTCAGGGCTGCGCGATTCGCCGCCAAGGGGTTTCTGAAGCGCGGTGATGACGGCCTGCTCGGCGCGGTCGTGAAGGCGCTAGAGGAGGAAGAGGGGTTTCGCGTGCTCGGTATCCAGGAGCTGATGGGCGGTCTGCTGGTGCGCGAAGGCGACCTTGCCCAGTCTTCACCGAACGAACGCGACCTCGCTGATATCGGCCGTGGCGTTGCCATTCTCGACAGTCTGGCTGCCAGTGACGTCGGGCAGGCGATCGCCGTTCAAGACGGTGTCGTCCTCGGTATCGAGGCGGTCGAGGGTACGGATGCTCTGATCCAACGCTGCGCCACCTTGCGTCGCGATGGTCGCGGTCCGGTTCTTGTCAAGCTGCCGAAACGCGGTCAGGAGAAACGCATCGATCTGCCGACGATCGGACCGGCCACTATCGATGCGGCCTCCAAGGCCGGTTTCGTCGGCGTTGCCGTCGCGGCCGGCGAGACTCTCATTGTCGACGCCGACGTGACGATGACCAAGGCGGACGAAGGCGGGTTGTTCCTGCACGGCCTGTCGCGCGACACGGCCTGATCCCGCGTTATGGAACCGCTTGTCTACCTGATCGCCGGCGAACCATCCGGCGACGTGCTCGGTGCCCGCTTGATCGAGGGGCTGCGGGAGCTTACTGGCGGCAAGGTCCGCATTACCGGCATCGGCGGGCCTTTGATGGAGGCCGAGGGACTCGACAGCCTGTTCCCGATCGACGCGCTTAGCATCATGGGCATTGTCGAGGTCGTGCCGCGCATCCCGAAGGTCCTTGGCCTGATCCGCCGGACCGTCGCCGATATCCGCGAGCGCCAGCCAGATGTGGTCGTCGCGATCGACTCTAAGGCGTTCAGCTACCGTGTCGCGCGGAAGCTGAAGCCGGCGCCGTGCCCCGTCATTCAATATGTCGCGCCAACCGTCTGGGCGTGGAAACCCTGGCGCGCAAAACACCTGGCGGACGTCGTCGACCGGGTCCTGCTGTTGTTCCCATTCGAAAAGCCGTACTTCAACGACGTCGGGCTCGACGCGGTCTTTGTCGGCCACCCGGCTTCGACACTGACCAGTCCGCCAGATGCCGGTGCGTTGTTTCGCCGCCAGCACGATATCAGCGCCGAGGCACAGGTCGTGTGTCTGTTACCGGGCAGCCGAGGCGGCGAAGTCACACAGTTGCTCCCCGTCTTTCAGGAAGCCGTCGGGCTTCTGGAAAAGAGCCACCCTGGACTGCGCTTCCTCTTGCCGACGGTACCACGGCTTGCGCAGACCGTCCGTCAGGCCGTCGATACATGGTCCCAGCCCGTCACGGTTCTGACCGGGGATGATGAGGAGAAACGTGCCGCCTTTGCCGCCAGCGATGTCGCCCTGGCGGCCTCTGGCACAGTGACATTGGAGCTTGCCGCCGCCGGTCTACCGGGCGTCATCACCTACTGCGTCCATCCGCTGACCGCGCTGATCGTCAGGCGGATGATCCGCATCCCCTATGCGGCCATGGTCAACATCATCGAGGGGCGCGACGTTATGCCCGAGTACCTGCAAGAAAACTGCGATCCCGCGAAGCTGTCGGCCGCCGTCGGGACACTGCTCGACGATGCCACGCGCCGAGCCGATCAGCAGGCGGCCATGGCCGAAGTCATGAAAAAACTTGGCAGGGGCGGCGAAGCGCCCAACCTGCGCGCTGCCCGGGCAGTTCTAGATCTGATCCCGGCGAAGACCAGCTAGGTTACCACTCGCCGATGTTCTCCATGGACGCCCATGGTTCCTGCGGTGCCAGGGAGTCGCCCTTTTGCAGGAGCTCAATCGAGATGTTGTCAGGCGAGCGGACGAAGGCCATATGGCCGTCTCGGGGCGGGCGGTTGATGGTGACGCCAGCATCCATCAGCTTCTGGCACATGTCGTAGATGTCATCGACCTCGAAGGCCAGATGGCCGAAGTTCCGGCCGCCGTCATAGGGCTCGGGATCCCAGTTATAGGTCAACTCCACCTGGGCATCTTCGTTCTCGTCAGGACCCAGAAAAACCAGGGTGAAGCGACCCTTTTCGTTCTCGTAGCGGTCGATCTCGCGCAGCCCCAGCTTGTCGCGATAGAAGTCGAGAGATTGGTCGAGGTCGGTGACGCGAACCATGGTGTGGAGGTAACGCATGAGAGTCCTTTCCGTCAGATAAGAAGAGCAGCCAGGGCTGCCGCCGCCAGAAGCAGAAGGATGACCGTGCCCGCCAAGCGACCGCTGTGCGCGGTGTTGGGCCGGCGGTTGTCATTGGCCGCCGGTGCCACGCGCATCAACCGGCGGGTCGTGCGGTCCGGTGTGCGGTAGGCTTCGTTGTGCCGTTGTATCGGCTTGGGCGACATGGTCGTCGGTCAGCTCCGTTGATCAATCGAAACGAATTCGCGACGCGCGGGACCTGTGTAGATCTGGCGAGGACGTCCGATCTTCTGCGACGGATCCTCGATCATCTCGCTCCACTGGGCAATCCAGCCGACGGTTCGCGCGACCGCGAAAACGGCGGTGAACAGGCGTCGCGGAATGCCCATGGCGCGCAGGATGATGCCGGAATAGAAGTCGACATTGGGATAGAGATTGCGCTCGACGAAGTACTCGTCCTGCAGTGCGATCTTTTCCAGCTCCAACGCGATCTTCAGCAGCGGCTCGTCGTGGACACCCAGTTCATCGAGCACCTCATGGCAGGTCTCGCGCATGATCTTGGCTCGCGGGTCGTAGTTCTTGTAGACACGGTGGCCGAAACCCATCAGCCGGAACGGATCGTCCTTGTCCTTGGCGCGGTCGATGAACTCAGGAATGCGGTCGTGACTGTCGATCTCTTCCAGCATCTTGAGCACCGCCTCGTTGGCGCCGCCGTGGGCTGGGCCCCAAAGGCTGGCGATACCCGCGGCGGTGCATGCGAAGGGGTTGGCGCCCGATGAACCGGCCAGGCGCACGGTCGAGGTCGAGGCGTTCTGCTCATGGTCGGCGTGCAGGATCAAGATCAGGTCCATGGCCTTGGCCAGGATCGGATTGACCCGGTAGGGCTCGCACGGCACCGCGAACATCATGTGCAGGAAGTTCTCGGCGTAGTTCAGATCGTTGCGCGGATAAATGAATGGCTGGCCGATCGAGAACTTGAAGGCCATGGCGGCGATCGTTGGCATCTTTGCGATCAGGCGATAGGACGCGACCATGCGCTGGTAGGGGTCCTCGATGTCGCTGCTGTCGTGATAGAAGGCCGACAGCGCGCCGACCACACCAACCATAACGGCCATGGGGTGGGCGTCGCGTCGGAAGCCCCGGAAGAACAGATTGACCTGCTCATGCACCATCGTGTGGTAGGTGACGTCATTGCTGAACTTGGCGCTCTGTTCAGCATTCGGCAGGTCGCCATAGAGCAGGAGGTAGCAGACCTCCATAAAGTCAGAACCCTCGGCGAGCTGTTCAATCGGATAGCCGCGGTACAGCAACTCGCCCTTGTCGCCGTCGATAAAGGTAATGCGTGACTCGCAACTGGCGGTTGACGTGTAGCCGGGGTCATAAGTGAACATGCCAGTGCCGCCATAAAGCGTCCGGATGTCGATGACGTCGGGACCAATGGTCCCCGAAAGCACCGGCAATTCGATGGGTTCAGCGTTGGATCCCGCCTCGGCCAGCGTCACGGAATCTTTCTGCTGAGGACCATTTGCGGTCGCGGCAGCATCGGTCTGCGTCATGTAACGCTCCTTTGTCGCGGCAGGATGAGGAAAGCCGGAAGGCCACCATGGTGCGGCCAACCGTTCTGTTACCAATCTAGTCGTTATAGCCCGAAGGAGCAAATCTCAGGCGATGAATTTGCCGTCACGGAAATGACGTCACGGCCACGCGTCACGCAGGCGCGCCAGGCACTCGTCTCGGCCAAAAATCGCCAGGACGTCAAAAACCGGCGGCGACACAGACCGCCCGGTCAGCGCAGCACGCAGAGGCTGCGCCACTTTGCCCAGGCCAAGCTGGTTTACCTCGGCAAACCGCCGCACAAGCGCCTCCAGGTCCGCTGCCTGCCACGCTGCCGCATCGGCCAACCCAATGATGAGGCGGTCCATCAAGTCCGGGTCGGCGCCGGCCAGGGCCTTGGCCGCCTTTGGTTCAATCTCGATGGGTCGAGATTGGAAGAAAAAGAGCGCGTTATCAGCAAGTTCCACCAGTGTTTTCACGCGTTCCTGTAGGGTCGGGACAGCGACGAGAAGCCGCTCTTCTCCCGCTGCGTCCAAGGCGTGGCCCAGGCGCTGCTCGATCATCGGCTGGACCAGGCCGGCCAGATGCTCAGGCGTCGACGCCTTGATGTAGTGAAGATTGAGCGATGTCAGCTTGGCGATGTCGAAACGGGCCGGCGAACGGCCGATACCGTCGAGGCCGAACCAGGCGATCGCCTGATCGCGCGAAATGATCTCGTCATCGCCATGGGACCAGCCGAGCCGCAACAAATAGTTGCAAAGCGCGTCCGGCAGGAAGCCCTCGTCGCGATAGCTTTCGGCGCCCAGCGCGCCGTGACGCTTGGAGAGTTTGGCGCCATCGGGGCCGTGGATCAGCGGCACATGGGCGAAGTCCGGCACCGGCCAGTCCATGGCGTGATAGATCTGCGTCTGGCGCGCGGCGTTGGTCAGGTGGTCGTCGCCGCGCACGATGTGGGTGATGCCGCTGTCATGATCATCGACCACGACGGCAAGCATGTAGGTAGGCGTCCCGTTAGCACGCAGCAGGACCATGTCGTCGAGCTGCTGATTGGCAATCCGAACGTCGCCCTGCACGTGGTCGCGAATGACGGTTTCGCCCTCGCGCGGCGCCTTCAGGCGGACAACCGGGTCGACGCCGGCTGGCGCCTCGGCGGGGTCGCGGTCGCGCCAGCGCCCGTCATAGATCGGCGGCCGACCCTCGGCGCGCGCCTTTTCCCGCATCTCGGTCAGCTCTTCGGGGCTGGCGTAGCACAAATAGGCATGACCGGCGTCGAGCATGGCGCGCGCGATCTCGGCATGGCGGTCCTGGCGCTGTGACTGGAAGATCGGCTCGTCGTCCCAATCGATGCCGAGCCAGGTCAGACTGTCGAAAATCGCTGCGATGGCGGCCTCGGTCGAGCGCTCCCGGTCGGTGTCCTCGATGCGCAGCAAGAAGCGGCCCTGGTTATGGCGTGCGTAGAGCCAGTTGAAGAGGGCGGTTCGGGCGCCGCCGATGTGCAGAAAACCGGTCGGCGAGGGGGCGAAACGGGTGACCACGGACATGACAAGGAACCTGCTGCGGGCGTCGAGGCGCCTGTGTAGCAATCCCGTGGCGAGAACCCAAGGTTTGCAAAGCCGCGATGAGCCCTTCCTGCAGCCTCGCCGTGCGCTAAGATGATGTCATGCACGCGATCGGGGTCCAAGAGCGGGTCGTGGTGAGGTGGGACCGTCGCGCGGTTCCACCAAACAACGTGAATCCGCGCTTCTTCTATGAGTAGAGCAGATTCACACGTTTTGACGGCATCGCACAGCCATGCCATCAAAACAGGATCTGCTCTCGGATCCCGTCTTGGCCGATCGCTGGCCGGTGAACGGGACCGCTGGATCCTCTGGACACCGGTCGCCGTGCTGTCGGGGATTCTCGTCTACTTTTGGCTCTCCATTGAGCCTTGGCCGTGGCTTGGGCTCAGCGTCCTCGTTGTGGCGACCATTGTCTGTCTCGCGATCAAGGTCGCGGTTCTTCGGGTTCTCGCCCTGGGGATTGGTCTCGCGGCAGGCGGTTTTGCCGTCTCCCAGCTTTCGACGCACCTTGCCGCTGCACCGGTTCTGTCCGATGAGATTGGGCCCCGGCTGATCTCTGGCGTTATCGAGGCCGTCGAAACCGGCAAGTCGGGGACCCGTATCGTTCTGTCGTCGATCGCCATTGCCGGCCTGGACCCGGCGGAGACGCCCGGTCGCGTCCGCATCGTCGTACGTACCCACGGCGATCAGCCGGTGCCGGGCTCGTACGCCAGCATTCTGGCGGTTCTGAAGCCGCCGTCGCCGCCGACCTGGCCCGGCGGATTCGACTTTGCGCGCCGGTCCTTCTTTCAGGGCATCGGCGGCATCGGTTACGCGGTCGGACCGCTGCACCTGGAACATTCCGACAGCAATGCCGGCGGCTGGCGCAATTGGGTTGAAGGCGTGCGCCAGGATGTGACCGACCGCATTCTGGGGGCGCTCGACCCGCCGACCGGCGCGGTCGCTGCGGCCTTGTTGACCGGTCAGCGTTACGCGGTGCCCGAGGCGACGTACGATACCATCCGGCGCGCCGGTCTGGCGCACCTGCTCGCCATATCGGGTCTGCATCTGGGACTGGTGGCCGCTGCGCTCTTCGTCAGCTTTCGCGCGGTTGCCGCCTTGATCGAGCCGGTCGCGCTCAAGTATCCGATCAAGAAGTGGGCGGCCGTCTTCGCGCTGGTCGGAACGTTTTGCTATCTGCTGTTGTCCGGGGCGACGGTGCCGACCCAGCGCGCCTTCATCATGACCGCCATTGTACTCGGCGCGATCATGATCGAGCGCGACCCATTCTCGATGCGGCTGGTGGCCGTCGCGGCATTGGTCGTCATGGTGATCGCGCCGGTCAGCGTGCTGGGCCCTAGCTTCCAGCTCTCGTTCGCCGCCGTGATCGCCCTGATCGCGGTCTATGAGGCCATCCGCATGCGGTGGCCGGCATGGCGCGCGCGCCGATCATTCGTCGGCCGCCTGGCGCTTTACGTCGCCGGCCTTTCCATCACCACGGTGATCGCCAACCTGGCGACCGCGGGCTTCGTGCTCGCGCACTTCAACAGATGGGCGGTTTATGGCCTGGCCGCCAATCTGGTCGCCGTACCGATCACGGCGTTCTGGGTCATGCCGTGGGGGCTCCTGGCGCTTGCCCTGATGCCGTTCGGCCTCGAACAACTCGCCCTGGTCCCGATGGGCTGGGGCATTGATGCGGTGCTGCTTGTCGCGGAATGGACGTCCGAGACGCCGGGTGCCGTGTTGCGCCTGCCGTCGCCGCCATCCTGGTTGCCGGTCCTGGTCGGCTTCGGTCTCCTATGGCTTTGCCTCTGGCGCGGCCGTTGGCGTGTTTGGGGCGTCCTGCCGGTCCTCGTCGCGATCGTGGTTTGGTCGCTCGCGCGCGGCCCCGATCTCCTGGTCAGCGGCAATGCGAGACTGATGGCCGTGCGGGACGACGCCGGCACGCTCCTCCTGTCATCCTATCGCCGCGAGACCTTTGTCGGCGACCAGTGGCTCGCCATGGCGGGGCAGAAAAGGGGGCCACCCTGGCCCGCCCCGGGCGAGGCCTTGCTGGATGAGAGCTTGCGATGCGATGAGCAAGGCTGCGTCTACTATCCTTTGGGTCAGGGAGGCCCGGGTGTCGGGATTGTCGAGGACGGCGCCATCCTGGCCGAAGACTGCGCGCGCACTGTATTCGTCGTTAGCCTGGTGCCGATTGGTGACGGCTGCGCGGCGCCCTGGGGCGCGATCGACCGCTTCGACCTGTGGCGCGAGGGCACGCACGCGCTGTGGTTCGACGAAGGCGGTGTGATCGTTGAAACCGTGGCCGGGGCCCAAGGCAGGCGACCGTGGGCCCCGTGGCCGGAGCCGCGCGACGAAAGTCAGTAGGTGCGGACGAGTCCGACCAAACGGCCCTGAACCTTGACCCGGTCGGGGCCGAAGATGCGGGTTTCATAAGCGTGGTTGGCGGGTTCCAGCGCGATCGAATCGCCCTTGCGGCGCAGCCGCTTGAGCGTTGCTTCGGCGTCGTCGACCAAGGCCACGACGACCGTGCCGTTATCGGCGGTCTCGCACCGTTCGATGACCGCGATGTCACCGTCAAGGATACCCGCCTCGACCATCGAATCGCCCTCGATCTCCAGGGCATAGCAGTCCCGGTTGCCGACCAGCGACCCCGGTACATCGACGCTGCGCGTGGGATCCGACAGAGCCTCGATCGGCGTGCCGGCCGCGATCTTGCCATGCAGCGGCAGATTGACGGCGCCTTCCAAGGCATGCGGCACCGGGAACTCCGGTGCTTTCGGTTTGGCCGAGCCCTCGATCACGCTCAGCGAGGCGACCGTCTCCTCGTTGCCCGGCGGCAGCTTCAGGACCTCAAGCGCCCGGGCGCGATGGGGCAGCCGGCGGATGAAGCCGCGTTCCTCCAAGGCTGTGATCAAGCGGTGAATACCCGACTTGGATTTCAAGCCGACCGCGTCCTTCATCTCGTCGAATGACGGCGAAACGCCGTCCTCGCCCAGACGGCGGTTGATGTACAAAAGGAGTTCTTGCTGCTTGCGTGTCAACATTGTGCCTGCGCCCCACAATATCTAGAACAAATGCCTAACAAACACACAGGTTCTAGTTTGGTTCGCGTTTTGTGTCAAGGCGCAAACATGCGTTTCCCACCAAGAATGTGCACTGATTGTCGGTTTGTTCCTAAAGCAGGACGTAGCGGACGGTCTCGCCCGCCGCCGCGGCCGGGGCGTGTGGCGGGCGCATGATCAGGCAATCGGAGTCTGCGATCGTCGCCAGCATGGAGCTGTCCTGGATATCGTAGGACGTGACGAGTCGCTCCCCGTTTTCATCGCGCGACAGGCGCCCGCGCAGGTAGTCCTGGCGTTCATCGTTGGCGGCAAGCGGCGCGCCAAGACGCGCTGTTTCGTATGTCACAGACGGTTCGGAAACACCCAACATGGCGTCAATCGCCGGGCGCATGAAGAGCATGCCGCAGACGATGGACGATACGGGATTACCTGGGAAACCTAACATCGGCGTGCCGTTAAGGCGCCCGAAGGTAAGCGGCTTGCCCGGACGCATGGCGATCTTCCAGAAGTCCACGTCAAGACCTTCGTCGCCCAAGACCTGGCGCACCAAATCGCGCTCGCCGACCGACATGCCGCCTGTGACGACAAGCAGATCGGCGTTAGCCGCGCCTGCCGCCATGCGTTTTAGCGACGTTTCGTTGTCGCGCGCGATGCCAAGGTTGATGGCTTCGCCGCCGGCTTGTTCGATCATGGCGGCAAGCGCGATGGTGTTCGAACTGACGATCTGATGATCGCCCGCCGGTTCGCCCGGCATGACAAGTTCGTCGCCGGTACCCAGGATTGCGACACGCGGCCGCCGCGTCACCGTCAACCACGGAATGTTCATCGATGCGATCAAGGCAATGTGACGTGGCTCAAGGCGAGTGCCCGCCGCCGGACCTTTGTCGCCTTCGCTGAAGTCGAGACCGCGCCGGCGCACGTAACGGCCACGCTGAATCGGCTCGTTGATCGTGACCGCATCGCCGCTCGCGTCGGTTAGTTCCTGGATGACGATGGTGTCGGCACCCTTGGGCAGGGGGCCACCGGTGAAGATGCGCACGGCCTCGCCGGCCTTGATTTCCGCGCCATAGGCGTCGCCCGCCGGCGCCATGCCGACGACCTTGAGTTTGGCTGGCGCCTGTTCGACATCACTACCGATGACGGCGTAACCATCCATGGCGGAGACGTCCGTCGGCGGTTTGGTCAACCGTGCGACGGTGTCTTCGGCCAACACGCGGCCATGCGCGTCGCTGATCGCGACCTGTTCACCGGGCAACACGTGAAACGCGGATAGGATCCGCGCCAACGCCTCGTCGACCGGTATCATGCGGGGCGCGTGAACGTGCCGGACTTTCCGCCCGACTTGTGGGATAGCCTGATGTCGCCGATGGTCATCGCGCGGTCGACGGCCTTCACCATGTCGTAGACCGTCAACGCGGCAACCGACACGGCGGTCAGTGCCTCCATCTCGACGCCGGTGCGCCCGGCCAGTTTGCACGTCGCTTGGATGTCGACGGTGTTGTCGTCGCGGTTGGGTGTCAGGTCGACCGTCACCGAACTCAACGACAACGGATGACACAGCGGAACGAGATCGGCTGTCTTCTTTGCCGCCATGATCCCAGCCAAACGCGCGACCGCAAGCACGTCGCCTTTCTTGACGTTGCCGGAGACAATCAACTCCAACGTGGATGGCAGCATGTGGACGCGGCCTTCGGCAACGGCGATGCGTTCGGTCTCCGCCTTGCCGGAGACGTCGACCATCTGGGCGCGGCCTTCATCATCGAAATGGGTGAGCTTGTCGGTCATGTCATGCGGACTCACGGTTTGCGACGGACGTGCCCAGCAGCTTGGACGTTGCTGCGGCAACGTCGTCCTGGCGCATCAGATGTTCGCCGACCAGGAAACGGCGCGCACCGCAATGCGTCATGCGCACGAGGTCCTCGTGCTGCTTCAGCCCGCTCTCGCACACGATGTCCCATTCAGCGGGGACGCGGGGCGCAAGGTCTTCAGTTGTGGCGAGATCAACGTTGAGCGTCTTCAGGTTGCGATTGTTGATACCCAAGAGGCCTGGTCCCAGGTCAAGTGCGCGGTCCAGTTCGTCGCCGTCATGCACCTCGATCAAGACATCGAGATCCCATTCGCGGGCGGTCGAATAGAGTTCGCGCGCCTGGCCGTCGTCGAGGGCAGCCATGATCAGCAGAATGCAGTCGGCATGGATCGCGCGGGCCTCAACGACTTGGTAAGGATCCAGCATGAAGTCTTTGCGAAGACACGGTAAACCGCTCGCCGACTTCGCCATGCGGACATAGCTGTCGTCACCTTTGAAGAAAGGCTGGTCGGTCAGGACCGAGAGGCAGGCCGCGCCGCCGTCGCGATAGGCCATGGCGAGCGCGGCGGGATCGAAATTGGGGCGGATCTCGCCGGCGCTCGGCGAGGCGCGCTTGATTTCAGCGATCAGCGCCAGACCACTATCGGCCTTGTCGACGAGAGCCGCGGCGAAGCCGATCGCAGGCGCGACCTCGCGGGCCGCGGCCTCAATGTCGTCCAGCGACTTGAGCGCCTTGCAGCGGGCGATGTGCTCGACCTTTTCCTCGCAGATTTTTTGAAGGACGTCCGACATCGCCGTGTCTCAGCCGCCGGATGTAACAGTGACGAGGCGATCGAGGCTGGCGCGCGCCGCGCCGCTGTCGATCGCATTGGCGGCGATTGCGACACCGTCGCGCAGATCGTTCGCCTTGCCAGCCACAATCAGCGCGCCGGCGGCGTTCAACAGCACGGTGTCGCGATAGACGCCCGCTTTGCCTTCCAGGAGATCGCGCATAGCCATGGCATTCTCCTCAGGCGTGCCGCCCTTGATGGCATCGAGCGATGCCTTGCCAAGACCGGCGTCGGCCGGCGAGACCTCCATCATCGTGACAGCGCCATTCTCCATCGCGGCGACCGTGTTGGCACCGCCAAGTGTCATCTCGTCGCAGCCGTCGGCGCTATGGACGACCCAGGCCCGCTCGGCACCCAGATTGCCCAGAACGCGCGCGACAGGTTCGACCCAGCGGCGATCGAAAACGCCCACAAAGAAGAGTTTAACTTCGGCTGGATTTGACAGTGGTCCCAGTAAGTTAAAGACGGTTCTTACACCCATTTCTACACGCGCGGGCATGACGTGACGCATGGCGCTATGGTAACGCGGGGCGATCATGAAGCCGATGCCTGCCTCGTCGATGGCGCGCTGCACGATGTCGTAGTCGGCTTCCAGGTCGACACCCAGCACGGACAGCACGTCGGCGGCCCCCGACCTCGACGACGCCGCCCGGTTGCCATGTTTGGCGACGGTCAGGCCGCAACCCGCGACGACAAGGGCGGTCGCGGTCGAGATGTTCAGCGTGTGCTTGGCATCGCCGCCCGTGCCGACGATGTCGATGGCGCCCTGGGGCGCCTTCATACGGCGCATGTTGGCGCGCATCGCCTTGGCGCCGCCGGCGATTTCCTCGACGGTTTCGCCGCGCATCGATAGCGCCATCAAGAACCCGCCAGTTTGGGCATGGCTGGCTTCGCCAGCCATGATGATGGCAAACGCGCGGTCGGCCTCATCGGCCGTCAGGGCCTGACCCGCGGCGACCTTGGCGATCAGCGGCTTGAGATCCTGGGACGCTTCGCTCATGCGGCCTTGGCCTTCTTGGGCAGCATGTCCAGGAAGTTCTTCAGGATCGCGTGCCCATGCTCGGATTCGATGCTCTCGGGATGGAACTGGACCCCGTGCAGCGGCAGAGTCTTGTGGCGAATGCCCATGATGACGCCGTCCGCCGTCTTGGCGGTGACTTCCAGGCAGTCCGGGATCGAGGCCGGCGCGATGGTGAGGGAATGATAGCGGGTCGCGCGGAGCGGCGAGGGCAAGCCGGCAAAGACGCCTCTGGCGTCATGCTCGATATCCGAGAGTTTGCCGTGCATGGGCGCCGGCGCGCGCTCGATACGCCCGCCAAATGCCTGGCCAATCGCCTGATGACCCAGGCAGACGCCAAAAATCGGCGTTTCTGCGCCGACCCGTTCAATCATCTCCAGGCAGATACCCGCGCGGTCGGGATCGCACGGCCCCGGCGAAATCACGATCGCTTCCGGTGCCATCGCGACGACGTCATCGACGCTCAACTGATCGTTGCGGTGGACGACAACATCGGCGCCCAACTCGCCCAGATAGTGCCAGAGGTTGTAGGTAAAGCTGTCGTAGTTATCGATCAGCAGTAACATGGTGCGTTCCCTTTTTATCCGGCATCGCTGCAGGCTGGCGCAACATAACCAAGGCGTCCACAGGGAACAACCGCACCCACTACATAGTGGGTTGAAAAAACGCCGACACTCCAGGACTATGATTTTCCGTGGGGATCAGGCAAACGCAGCGCGCACCACGTCAGGTCAAACCGGATCCGCGTCGCGGCCGGTTGTGGCTGTCTGAGGCAACGATTGCGTTCGTGGCCCCAGCGCTGCTGGGTGCTGACATCGGGATTTTCGCTGCAAGCCACATGATCGGTCGGGCGCCGGATATCGCGCCGGCGACCTGGCAGGTCGCCGAGCGGGTCGCGCCAACTTCCCCCGTTCCCAACGTGATTGAGGTTGCCGCGTTGGCGCCACTCCACGTGGTCGATCACGAGCCCATCGAAGTCGCCGATGTGGGCCGCAGCGCGGTTGAACCGGATCTCGATGAAGGTTTTGGCGTTGCCGTTGCGCCGCCGTCGCCCGCCATCGCGGCGGCGACAAGCGAGCCAGAAGCGATCGTCGCCTTGGCCGGCGAGGCCCACGGGCCGCATGATCAGGATCATCGGGCCTTGTTCAGTGCCGCGATCCCCGCAGCCGGCGCCGCCCATGCTTCGCACGACGTTGTCGGCACCGACTGGTATGGCACACAGATACCTGTTCCAGGCGTCGCGCGGGCGCCGCACGACATTGCTTTCGCGGCGTGGACCGCCACGGACGGGCGGGCGCGGATTCATGGTGATCTCAACGGTGCCCCGCTTGTCGCCGTGACCGGGCGCGTGATCGTTGCCATGCCATCCGCTTGGCCGCTGGAGGAAAGGCGTCAGGCCGATTTTGCCGCATGGGTCCTGGCGCTGAGCATGCCGGAGCCACCGCTGCCTGATGTCGCGCCGGACCCGCCGGTGGTGCTGTCGGAAACCGGTCCGGACCTGGTTGACGAGAGCTTCGCCACATCGAACCTGGGACCGCTCGATCTGATCCCCGAGGTCGCGCCGGAGGCGGACGATCCGATCTCCGGACTGGCGCCGGTCATTGCCATCGTGATCGACGATCTCGGCCTCAACCGGCGCCAGACAGCCGCGATCACGGCGCTGCCGGGCCCGCTCACCATGGCGTTCATCCCGTATGCCGGCGATCTGGCCGGCCAGACGGCGGCAGCACGCGCGTCAGGCCACGAGATCTTTCTGCACCTGCCGATGGAGCCGATCGACGGCAATAAGAACCCTGGCCCGAACGCGCTCTTGGCCAGCTTGTCGGACGCAGAGCTCCAGGCCCGCCTGGTCGACAACCTCGACCGCTTCACCGGCTATGTCGGCGTCAACAACCACATGGGCAGCCGGCTGACCCAGGATGGCGGCGCGATGGCCATTGTCATGGCCGAACTCAAGCACCGCGACCTGATGTTCCTGGATTCCGTCACCATCGGGCGTTCAATCGCCCACCACACCGCGGTTACCTTCGGCGTGCCGTCTGCCGAGCGCGACGTCTTTCTCGACAACGTGCCGGATGTCCCGTCGATCATGCGCCAGCTCGCCGCGCTGGAGGCGGTGGCGAACCGGCGCGGCTATGCCATCGCCATTGGACATCCGCATCAGGCAACGGTCGCTGCCTTGGCTCAGTGGCTGCCGGATGCGGTGTCGCGAGGATTCCGTATCGTGCCGGCGAGCGAGATCATCATGCGCGGCGACATTATCCTGGCGCAGCACGGCAACGGCGGTCTCGACGACGCAAATCGCTAGCCCGCATTTCTCACACTCCCGACGGTCTGCGCCGCGTTCACCCGGCCCGCAGGGTTGCGTCCTGGCGGCCATGTGCGGGCGAAAGCCGCTCAACCGTATGCCGTCATACGCTTTTCGCGTCCTTCGCCCTCATACAACTCGCCATAACGCAACGCAGACCGTCGGGAGTGTGAGAAATGCGGGCTAGGTGTTGCCGCCGCGTCCAGCAAAGGTGACGGCTTCCTCGGCGGCGCGCAGCAGGGCGCGGGCCTTGTTCCGGCACTCCTGGTGTTCTGATTCCGGCACGCTGTCGGCGACCACGCCGGCGCCGGCCTGGACATGCAGCACGCCGTCCTTGATGACAGCGGTTCTGAGCGCGATGCAGGTATCCATCGCACCGTCGGCAGCGAAGTAGCCGATCGCGCCGCCATAGACGCCGCGTCGGTCGGTCTCCAATTCGTCGATGATCTCCATCGCCCGCACCTTGGGCGCGCCGCTCACGGTGCCGGCGGGAAAGCCGGCTACCAGCGCGTCGATGGCGTCGTAGTCGGGGTTCAGATCGCCTTCGACGTTCGAGCTGATGTGCATGACATGGCTGTAGTACTCGATCTCGAACCGTTCGGTGACATGGACCGATCCGGTCTGGGCGACGCGGCCGACATCGTTGCGGCCGAGGTCGAGCAGCATCAGGTGTTCGGCGCACTCCTTGGGGTCGTCCAGCAGCTCTGCGGCCAGGGCGTCGTCCTCGGCACGGTCGGCGCCGCGTTTACGCGTGCCCGCAAGCGGTCGAATGGTCACCTTGTTGTCGCGCACGCGCACCAGGATCTCGGGGCTGGAGCCGACCACCGCGAAATCGCCGAACTCCAGATAGAACAGGAAAGGCGAGGGGTTCACCCTGCGTAACGCGCGATAGTATGACAGCGGTGGTAACGTAAACGGCAGGTCAAAGCGTTGCGACAGCACGACCTGGAACGCATCGCCCGCGTTGATGTAGTCCTTGGCCGCGTCGACGATCTCCAGAAAGCGCTCGTGGTCGGTGTTCGATGTGGCCTGGCCGAGGTCGTCGGGCAGATTGCTGTCGCGGCCATGGGGCAGGGCGCGCTCGAAGTCGGCGACGATATCGGCCAGGCGTTCGCATGCGCGGCCATAGGCTGCTCGCGCGTTGACGCCTGCTTCCGGCCATACCGGCGTCACGACGGTGACCTCGTCGGCAACGTTGTCAAAGATCGCCATGATGGTCGGGCGCAACAGCAAACCGTCCGGAACGTCAATCGAACGCTCCTTATCGCTCGGCAGTCGTTCCATCAGCCGCACCATTTCGTAGCCCACATAGCCGACGAGGGCGGCTGCCATGGGCGGTAGTTCTTCCGGCAGATCGATATGGCACTCGCGCACAAGACGCTTCAGCGACGCAATGGCGCCATCGTCTTCGGCCACGAACGCTTCCGGGTCGAACCTTGCCCGGCGGTTGACCTCGGCGAGATTGTCCCGGCAGCGCCAGACAAGGTCGGGCTTCAACCCGATAATTGAATAGCGGCCGCGCGTCGCGCCGCCCTCGACCGATTCAAGCAGGAAACTGTTGGGCTGGCCGTCCGCCAGCTTCAGCATGGCCGAGACGGGCGTCTCCAGATCGGCGACCAGCTTGGTCCAGACGACCTGCGGCCTATCGTCCTGGTAGGGGCCGCTAAACCGGTCGATATCGGGAAAAACGTTCATCAAGGACCTAGAATCGCTGGGAGATCAGCTCGCGGTTGATGTTGACGTCGTAGGCTTGACGCAGGTACGCGATGTGCTGATCGGCGATCGCCTGGCGGGTGCCGCCGGCTACCGAAGCGTTCATGGCTTGAAACTGATCGGAATCGCTGTCGGGGTTCGCTGCCTCAACCGTCTTGAGGCGCGCGATGACCTGGGCGTTGCCGTCCGCGCTCGGTCTGACGACGATGTCGCCGGGGTCGGCATCGAACAAGGCGGCGACAATTCCCAGGTCGGCGCCCTCGGTCAGCGGCAAGGTGCTGCGTGTCAAAGTCTCCTCACCCAAGGCCAGGAAACCGGAGAAGGCGGGGACGTCGCCCAGCGGGATATCGCTGTCGAGCGTGCCGGCGATTTCCTCGGCCGCCAGGGTCGCGTTGAGCGAAAGCTGGTCGCTGCGCCAATCGTCGAGAACCCGGTCTTCAACTTCGGCGAAGTCGCGCATCCGTGCCTCCAGAACCTCGGAAACCTGGACCGACAGCAACGCGCCGGAGTCCGTTTCGACGACAGGCGACGGTTCGTTCGGGAAGGCGAGGAACAGTTCCTCCAAGAACTCGGGCTCGGTCGGTATGACCTCGAAGCTCATCAGATCGGCCGTGTTGCCGGACTGGTCGATCTGATTGATCGTCTTCACCTGAAGGCCCAGGGTCGCCGCGGCGTCCCGCAAGGTATCGCCGGCGATTAGGAGGTCATCGAGGTCATTGATCAGATCGAACAAGCTGTCGGTCGCGCGTTCGATTGCCACAAGCCTCTCAAGCTCCTCGCGCGCCTCCTCGAAACTCTGCGTGCTGCCCGGTTCGATCGCTGTCACCCGGAAGATCTGCCAGCCACCGAAAGGCGATGCGACGGGTTCGCTGAAGCCATTGAGGTCAAGTGCGAAGATCGGTTCGGAGATGTCGGCAAAGAGATCGTTGGGCGAGAAACTGCCCAGCTCCGTCGCTTCCGCTTCCTGGCCTGCCTCGGCCGCAACGGTCTCGAAATCGGATGCGGTGTTCAACTGGTCATGAGCCGCTTGTGCGGCTTCCTCGCTATCAAAGCTGATTTGCTGCACGGTCCGGCGCTCGGGCGTCACCCAGCGATTGAGCGTGGCATCGTATTCCTCGCGAAGCACCTCTTCATCGATCAGGATGTCGTCGGCAAGGTCTTCGGCGTGGACAAGAACATAGTCGGCGGACCGGTACTCCGGCGCCCGGTAGGTGTCGACATGGGTTTCGAAGTAACGCTCGAGTTCGCCCGGCTCCGGCATCGCGTCATCGGCCAAGGCGTCATTCGACACGACGAGGAGTTCGGCCGTCCGCTCTTCGTTGCGATACTTGTAAAGCGCCTGGACCATGGTGTCGGGCAGCGGCGGCGCGGCGCGGAAACTATCGGTCAGTTGCGCGCTCGTCAGTTGGTTGGCGAGGTTCGCCACATACATGCCTTCCGACATGCCGAGGTTGGACAGCACCATCGGGAACAGGCCGGGATCGAACTGGCCGGACTGATTGTGGAACGCCGGGTTTGCCGCAATCGCGTCGGCGACGGTTTGCTGGCTGATGGTAATGCCGTGGGCTTCGGCCTCCTGGTCGAACAACGCCCGTTCGATCAACTGTTCAAGCACGACGTCGAGGAGCACGTCGGCCAGCTCGCTGCCTGGTTCGACGGCAACGCCGGATTGGGCGAGCGTGGCGGTCTCCCGGCTATAGGCCACCTGGAGCTGTTCGTAGCTGATAGAGATGTCGCCGGCGTCGGCCGCGGTGGTGGCGCTGTCGCCCCGAAACACGTCGCCGACGCCCCAGACCACGAAACTCAGGGCCATAATGACCAGGAAGATTTTGGCGACCCAGCTTCCGGCGCCCTTGCGCATTTGCATCAGCATGGTGGAGCCGATCCGTCGCAGTTGATTGAACAGGCTGAAGGAAACGCATCTTAATGGACTGCCGCCGTGATCGGCAAACAGGCATGCGGCCCTTCACGAACGGTGCTTTTTCCTCCGTCGGCACCGTGTTAGCAAGGCAAAATCTGTTCATCAGGGGAGCACCATGAG
>JBCCIS010000070.1 GCA_039028155.1 Pseudomonadota bacterium | reverse complement strand
CGCCCGGCCACCCATGGCAGCATCCTCGGGGTGGCCGGGCGGGGGAGCGGGCCGGAGCCGCACAAACCAAGCGCCCCTACATCACCGGTCGAACTTCGACGACCTCGGGGATGTAGTGTTTCAGGAGGTTCTCGATGCCCATCTTCAGCGTCATGGTCGAGCTGGGGCAGCCCTGACAGGCGCCCTGCATGGCCAGATATACGACGCCCTGCTGGAAGCCCTTGAACGTGATGTCACCGCCATCCATGGCGACGGCCGGACGCACGCGCGTGTCGAGCAGTTCCTTGATCTGACCGACGACTTCCTGATCGGCGGGATCGATCTCATCTTCTTCGATCGCCTCGGCGGCGCCCTCGATCACCGGTCGGCCGGCGATGAAGTGCTCCATGATGACGCCCAGAACGGCGGGTTTCATGAGCTGCCAGTCGCCAGCCTCGGCCTTGGTGACCGAGACGAAGTCGCTGCCCAGGAAGACGCCGGTGACGTGTTCGACATCGAACAGACGATCGGCCAGGGGCGATCGGGCGGCACTGTCGCGATCGGGGAAATCCGCCGTGCCGTCGCCCATCACAGGCCGGCCGGGTAGGAACTTCATGGTCGCGGGGTTTGGTGTGTCTTCGGTTTGGATGAACATGCCGTCACCTTTTCAGTCGCGGCGATTGAGTCATGGGTTCGGGCCAAAGGTGGGGACGATACCGCCACCGGTCAAGCGAACCCGCCGATTCGTCAGTACCTAGGTAATGTTGACGATCTGCTCGTCAGTCAGGGTGCCGGGGATGACAACCAGCGGAATCGTCAGGCGTCCAGCCAGGTGACCGGCCAAAAACGACACCAGCTTGCCCCGCCCCTCACTAGGGTTGGACCCCACGCACAAGAGATCGATGGTCTGGTCCTCATCCACAAGGTTGAGAATCTCATCACCAATACGGCCTTCGCGAACCAAAAGCTCCGGCATCACGCCGGCCCAGGCGTTCACGTCGGCCGCCAGATCCTGCAGCAGGTTTTCGGCGGCTTCCCAGCGTTCACCCTGCATCAGGTCCTCGACGCCGGACCAATGGCGGAAGTCGGCCGGCTGGATCACATGAAGCAACGCCACGCGCCCGTCGGTGTTCTTGGCGCGCCGGCACGCATAGTGCACCGCCACCTTTGACGGCGGCGATCCATCGACGCAGACCAGGAATTTGACCTGACCGGCAATATGAGCACTTGCGGGCGTGTCCGTCTTCGAGGCGTTCGTCATCGTGTTCCGATCATGCTGTTGATCCTCATGGCAAGGGCGCTCTCTCTCTCTTTCTGGCCAGCGCGCCAAGCTTGCCGGCACTTACGTTTCCCTGACCAAACCGTGCGATGGACCGGGCCAAGCGCTAGGGCCGACGGAACAGCAGGTTGCCCAGGAATCCTGCCATCGCAGCGGCAACAATCGCAAACAATCCGTAGAGCGATGATTGTTCGTTAGCAAAATCAAAGACTTCGGCGCCGAATCCCACCTTGTTGACGACCAATGGCGAGCTTTGCGCGGCGACAATGACGCCGTCCTTCAGCAGAAACACGTCCGCGATGTAGGTGCCGACGGTGACCTCCGCTGGGAACGCCACGGTGGCGCGGAACAGCCTGTCGCCGACCACGTCGATGCGGGCCGGCGTCAGCGAATAGAGACCCTGTCTCTGTTTCAGCGAGATCAGCGCGTCGCGGAACTCATCCAGCTCCTCGTCGCTGACCGCCTCCTGGGGCATCAGCCGCAGATAGTCGACGCCGACCTCGTGCAGCGACAGGGCATGTTCGGCATCGAGCTGGTCGAGTGGACGGGTCGATGCCACGGCGTAATAGCTGGGTACGTTGTCGAAGGTGATGGACTTGGTGTTGAGCCAAATGCCGAACACCTGGGACTTGCGCCGCACCACCGCTTCGGACCGTGGGCCGCGCACGACGACCAGGATATCGCCTTCCCCTTCGACCGCGCCAAAGACCAGCAGATCCGTACCGGTGAAGTCCGACGTGATGGCGATCAGATGATGCGACAGGTCGGCGATCAGGGAGGGCGCGGCAGGCACCGCGGACGCGGGCGAGCCGTCCTCGGTCTGCGCACGGGCCGGGCCGGCGGCAAAGAGGCATAGCGCAATCAGGATCGCGACGATGGGGAAGCGCCTCATCCGACACCTCCCAGCGTCAGGCTGAACAGGTTCGAGGGCGTGGCGACCATGCGGTAGAAGAGCGTCGCGCAGAAGCCGAGCACGATCAGTGCAAGGAGTGCCCGCAGCTCTTCACCGCGCAGCTCCGCGCCGACCCGGGTGCCGATCTGCGCACCGACGACGGCGCCCAAGGTCAGGATGCCGGCCAACACAACATCGACCGTTTGTGTGTTCACCGCGTGCAGGAAGGTGGCGGTCGCCGTCACGAAGGTGATCTGGAACAGCGACGTGCCGATGACGACGCTGACCGGCATGCCAAGCAGATAGATCATCGCCGGCACCAGCAGGAAGCCACCGCCGACACCCAGGATGGCGGCCAGCACGCCGATGAAGAAGCCGATGGTTACCGGCAGGATCGCGCTGATGTAGAGCCTGGACGACCGGAAGCGCATCTTGAACGGCAGGCCGTGCACCCAGGTGTGGAAGTGTGCCTTGCGCCGGCCCGGACTGCCGCGCCGCCGGCGCAGGATGGCGCGCCCGGATTCGACCAGCATCAGCGCACCAATCGAACCCAGCAGGACCACGTAGCCGAACGAAATGACGACGTCGATTTGACCGAGTTCGCGCAGCAAACCAAACAGCCAGACGCCGAAGGCCGAGCCGACCGTACCGCCGACCAGCAACACGCCACCCATCTTAAAGTCGACCTGACCGCGACGCCAATGGGCGAGGAATCCGGAGACCGAGGCCGCGACCACCTGGTTGACTTCGGAGCCAACCGCGACTGGCGGCGGCACGCCAATGAAGATCAGCAGCGGTGTCATCAAGAACCCGCCGCCAACACCGAACATGCCCGACAGAAAACCGATCGCCCCGCCCATGCCAAGCAGCAGGAAAATGTCGACCGACATCTCCGCGATGGGCAGGTAGATCTGAAACATGACGCGCTGCCGAAGCCCCAATTCGAACGATACCCGTTCTGCGCGCCAAGCCACCTTGATCGCAAGGAAAATCGTGATTTAGAGCCGCTGGCACCTGGCTTATCGCCGGCGTGGCATCATCAGAGACTGCTTACGATGGATGGCGGCCAGAGGTCAGGGGTTAAGGAACCCCATGATCGCCTCGACCTCTTCCTGGATCGGTTCGGCGATGGCGCGGGCGCGCTCGGCGCCGTCGCGCAGCACATCATCGACATGGGCGGGATCGGCCATCAGCCGCGCCATCTCCTCGCCAATCGGTCCCAACACCTCGACCGCCAACTCGGTCAGCGCCTTCTTGAAGTCGGAGAACTGGGCGCTGGCGAATGCGTCGCAAACCTGCTGGCGCGACTGATCGGAGAGCGCGGCATAGATGTTCAAGAGGTTCGCCGCCTCCGGCCGCTTCTCCTGGTCATAGGTCACACCCGGTTCGGAGTCCGTCTTCGCCTTGCGGAACTTCCGCGCGATGGTGTCGCGATCATCGGTCAGATTGATGCGCGAGTTGTCGGACGGATCCGACTTCGACATCTTCGCGGTGCCGTCCCTCAGCGACATGACACGCGTCGCCTCGCCCTCGATGATCGGCTCGGGCAGCGGGAAAAACTCGACGCCGAAGTTGCGATTGAACGCGCCGGCGATGTCGCGGCTCAATTCCAGGTGCTGTTTCTGGTCCTCGCCGACCGGCACGTGGGTCGCCTTGTAGCCCAGAATGTCGGCGGCCTGCAGCACCGGATAGCCGTAGAGCCCCAGGCTCGCGTTGTCGCGCTTCTTGCCGGCCTTCTCCTTGAACTGGGTCATCCGGTTGAGCCAGCCCAGCGGCGTCTGGCAGCCCAGCATCCAGGCAAGCTGGGAGTGCATGCGGACCCGGCTCTGGTTGAAGATGATGCAGCGCTTGGGATCGACGCCCGACGCCAGGAACCCGGCGGTCACCTCGCGCGTCGACGCGCCGAGTTCGGCGGTGTCATAAGGCATGGTCACCGCATGCAGATCGACGATGCAGTAGATGCACTCGTAATCGTGCTGCATGGCGACGAAACGGGTCAGCGCACCCAGATAGTTGCCGAGGTGCAGGCTGCCGGTCGGCTGAATGCCGGAAAACACCCGGTTCATACCGGAAACTCCTCTGAAATAGGGCTGCGCCTTATGCCGCCTGGGACGGAAGGGGTCAAGCTGACGGGGTGTTGACCGAACTTCGGCGCAGTAGCCGCAGGATCTCGCCCAGGCGCACCGCGCCGGTCAGATGCGCCGTCACGGCGAAGAAAGCGAGACCGCCGGCGATAAGAACCGCCAGCCCCGGCACCTCGAAGGCGAACCGGCCGCTGACCAGCGGCATGCCGAAGACGAGGCCCAGCCACAGGACGACGGCCATGACGGCGGTCGCCAGCAGGGTACGCGGCAGGCGGCCCAGAAGGCGGGCGTCAGGCGCGATCTGGCCGCGTCGTTTCAGGACAAGGAACAGCAGGGCGGCATTGACCCAGGCCGCGATGGCAGTCGCCAGCGCAATGCCGACATGGGCCAAAGGGCCCATCAAGATCAGGTTGAAGACCAGATTGGTGACCAACGCGACCACGGCGATCTTGACCGGAGTCTTGGTATCCTGGCGGGCGAAGAAGCCGGGCGTGAAGACCTTGATCAAGACATAGGCCGGCAGCCCGAGCGAGAAGGCGACCAGGGCCGCGCCGGTCGCCGCCGTCGCCTCGGCGGTGAACGCGCCGCGCTGAAACAGGACGGCGATGATCGGATCGGCCAGGATCACGAAGGCCACGGCAGCGGGAATGGTGAAGAAGAGCGCCATCTCGATCGCCCGGTTCTGGCTGATCAAGGCGCCATTCTCGTCACCCGCCTTAAGCTGGCGCGACAGCAGCGGCAGCAACGCGGTACCGACCGCGATTCCGACGACGCCGAGCGGCAGCTGATTCAGCCGGTCGGCGTAGTAGAGATAGGAGATGGCGCCGGTCGGCAGCAGCGACGCGATGACGATGTCGACAACCAGATTGAGCTGCACGGCACCGGCGCCCAGTGCCGCCGGGCCGAACAGCTTGAGTACCTTCTTGACGTCGGCGGTCAGGCGCGGCCAGGCGATGCGCGGCATCAAGCCGGCGCGGCGCACACCGACCAGCAACATGATCAACTGCGCGACGCCGCCGGCGGAGATGCCCCAGGCCAGCGTCTCCGCGACCTCGGTGCCGCCGTGGCGTGCCAGCAACGCGGCGACGATCAAGGAGAGGTTGAGCAGGATCGGCGCGGCGGCGAAAGCGGCGAACCGGCCGGCGGAGTTCAGCATGCCGCCGAGAAGCGCCACCATTGAGACCAGCAACAGATAGGGGAACGTGATCCGGGTCAGCTCGACGGCAAGCGCGAACTTCTCCGGCTGATCGCGGAAGCCCGGCGCCAGCACGGACATGACAAGCGGCATGGCGATCTCGGCGAGCAGCACGATGACCAGCAGGCAGGCGACCAGCATGGCCAGGGCATCCGACGCCAAGCGGCGCGCGGCCTCGTTGCCATCCGTCTCAAGCTTGCCCGCAAACATCGGTACGAAGGCCGCGCTGAACGCGCCTTCGGCGAAGAGACGGCGGAAGAAGTTGGGCAGTTTGAACGCGACAAAAAACGCATCGGCCGCCAGACCGGTGCCCAAGAGCGCCGCGAACAACACGTCGCGCGCATAACCGAGCACGCGGCTGACCAGGGTCAGCCCCGAGACCGTCACGAAGGCGCGGGCAAGGTTCATGGCGCGGCAGAAAAGGTCCTTATCTCGACCGAATGATGGCGAGCCAGGTCGCGACAACCCCCTTGCGTCCGGCTTGCGACATGTAGTTTCGCGATAGAAACGCTAGCACGACCACGCGAATCGGTGTAGTGCGCGGTGCCGCCATATGGTCCGGATGCGACAGACTGCGACGGGGGAGACGCAGCCATGCCTCATCATGCTTTCAAGCGCCTGTTGATTGCCAACCGCGGTGAAATTGCCATCCGCGTCATGCGCGCCGCCAACGAACTGGGCATCGCGACGGCCGCCGTCTATGCCCAGGAAGACCGGCTCGCGCTGCACCGCTTCAAGGCCGACGCCAGCTATCTGATCGGCGAGGACTTGGGGCCGGTACGCGCCTATCTCTCGATCGAGGAGATGCTACGTGTGGCGCGCGAGGCCCGCGCCGATGCGGTGCATCCGGGCTATGGCTTCCTGTCCGAGAACCCCGACTTCGCCGAGGCCTGCGCCGTCGAGGGCCTGGTCTTCATCGGGCCGAAGCCCGAGACCATGCGACTGCTGGGCAACAAGGTGAGCGCCCGCGACGCCGCGCAAAAGGCCGACGTGCCGGTCGTGCCGGCGACCGGGCCGCTGCCCGACGATCTGGACCAGGCGCTGGCCGAGGTCGAGGCGATCGGCTTTCCGGTCATGCTGAAGGCGAGTTGGGGCGGCGGCGGACGCGGCATGCGCGCCGTCCATGAAGCCTCGGCCCTGGGCGATGAACTATTGGCCGCCAAGCGCGAGGCCGAGGCGGCGTTCGGCAACGGCGAGGTCTATGCCGAAAAGCTCATCGCCCGTGCCCGCCATGTCGAGGTGCAGCTGCTGGGCGACAGCCACGGCAACATCGTGCATCTGTTCGAACGCGATTGTTCGGTGCAGCGGCGCAACCAAAAGATCGTCGAGCGTGCGCCCGCACCCTATTTCGACGAGAGCCAGCGCGACGCGCTGTGCCAGGCGGCGCTGCGGTTGGGCCGCCATGCCGGCTATGCCAACGCGGGCACGGTCGAGTTCCTGCTTGATGCCGACACCGACGATTTCTACTTCATTGAGGTCAACCCGCGCATCCAGGTCGAGCACACGGTGACCGAAGAGGTCACCGGCATCGATATCGTGAAGGCGCAGATCCGCATCGCCCAGGGTGCAGCGATCGGCACGCCGGACTCAGGCGTGCCGGCGCAAGAGGACATCCACCTGAACGGCCATGCGCTGCAATGCCGGATCACGACCGAGGATCCAGAGGCCAACTTCATTCCCGACTACGGCCGCATCACCGCCTATCGCGGCGCGACCGGTTTCGGCATCCGCCTTGACGGCGGTACGGCCTATTCCGGCGCCGTCATCACCCGCTACTACGACAGTCTGCTGGAAAAGGTCACAGCATGGGCGCCGACTTCGGACGAGGCGATCGCGCGCATGGACCGGGCACTTAGAGAGTTCCGCATTCGCGGCGTCGCGACCAACCTGGCGTTCGTCGAAAACCTGATCAACCACCCGTCGTTCCGCGACAACAGCTACACCACGCGCTTCATCGACACGACGCCGGAGCTGTTCCATTTCGCGCGCCGGCGCGACCGGGCAACCAAACTGTTGCGCTTCATCGCCGAGGTCACGGTGAACGGCAACCCGGAGGTGGCGAACCGTCCCCTGCCCGTCGCCGGGCCGTCGCCCAAGGTGCCCAAGTCCGACAAGAGCCAACCGCCGGCGGGGACGCGGCAGCGGCTCGACGAACATGGCCCCAAGGCGTTCGCGGACTGGATGCTTGCGCAGAAGAACGTGCTCGTTACCGACACCACCATGCGTGATGCTCACCAGTCGCTGATCGCGACCCGCATGCGCAGCTATGACATGGCGCAAGTCGCTGGCGCCTATGCGCGCGAGTTCCCCGACCTGCTGAGCCTGGAGTGCTGGGGCGGCGCGACCTTCGACGTCGCCATGCGGTTCCTGGACGAATGCCCGTGGGACCGACTCGCCGCACTGCGCGAGGCGATCCCGAACATCTGCTTTCAGATGCTGCTGCGCGGCGCCAACGGCGTCGGTTACACCAACTATCCCGACAATGTCGTCCGCCACTTCGTCGCCCAGGCGGCGACGTCGGGCGTTGACATCTTCCGCGTCTTCGACAGCCTCAACTGGGTCGAGAACATGCGGGTCTCGATGGACGCGGTGCTGGAGAGCGGAAGGCTGTTGGAAGCCGCGATCTGCTACACCGGCGACATGCTGGACCCCGCCAGGAACAGCACCTATGACCTCAAGTACTACGTCAAGCTCGCGCGCGACCTGGCCGATGCCGGTAGCCACGTGCTGGGCATCAAGGACATGGCCGGCGTCGTCAAGCCGGAGGCGGCGCGGGTTCTCGTCAAGGCGTTGAAGGAGGAGACCGGCCTGCCGGTCCACTTCCACACCCACGACACCAGCGGCGTCGCCGCGGCCAGCGTCCTGGCCGCCGTCGACGCCGGGGTTGACGCCATTGATCTGGCCATGGACTCGTGGTCTGGCCTGACCAGCCAACCCAATCTGGGCTCCGTCGTCGCGGCGCTGCGTCACGGTGCGCGCGACCCAGGCCTTGATCCCGCGACGATCCGTGCCTTCTCCGATTACTGGGAGGCCGTGCGCCGCGACTATCGCGCGTTCGAGAGTGACCTCCGGTTCGGCGCGTCTGAGGTCTATCTGCACGAGATGCCGGGCGGTCAGTTCACGAACCTTAAGGAACAGGCGCGCTCGCTGGGCCTGGAAGCGCGCTGGCATGACGTCGCGCGCGCCTATGCCGAGGTCAATCTAATGTTCGGCGACATCGTCAAGGTCACGCCGACGTCGAAGGTGGTCGGCGACATGGCGCTTGCCATGGTAAGCGCCGGCTGGACCCGCGAGGACATTGAAGACCCAGACCACGACATCGCGTTTCCTGAGTCGGTGGTGCAGCTGTTCCGCGGCGATATCGGCCAGCCGCCCAACGGCTTTCCCGAGGCCTTGCAAAAGAAGATCCTGAAGGGCGCCGAACCGTTGACGACCCGGCCCGGTGCGGTGCTGCAGCCGGCCGACCTTGATGCCGAACGTGCCGACGCCGAACACAAGGTCGAGCGCCACATCAGTGACGAGGAGTTCTGCTCCTATCTCATGTATCCGCGCGTCTTCACTGACTACGCGGCGCGCCGGCGCGACCACGGTCCGGTTCACGTTCTGCCAACGCCGATCTTTCTTTACGGCATGACACCCGGCCAGGAGATCGCCGTCGACATCGAGCACGGCAAGACGCTTGTCATTCGTTTCCAAACCATCGGCGAGACCGATGACGACGGCAATGTCCGCGTTTTCTTCGATCTGAACGGCCAGCCGCGCATCGTGCGTGTCGCCAACCGGGCCGTTGCCGACAAGGTGGTGCGCCACAAGAAAGCCGAGGACGGCAACCGCGACCACGTGCCCGCGCCGATGCCCGGCATGGTCGCCTCGGTCGCCGTGAAAGCCGGCCAGCAGGTGGCGTCAGGCGACCTGTTGCTGACTATCGAAGCCATGAAGATGGAAACGGCGATCCACGCCCAACGCGACGGCACAATCGGCGAGGTCGCGGCGCCGGTCGGCACCCAGGTCGACGCCAAGGATTTGCTGATTGCTTATCAGTCGAACGGCTAGCCCGCATTTCACACCCTCGCGATGGTCTGCGTTGCGTTGTGGCGAGTCATATGCGGGCGAAAGACGCGAAAAGCGTATGACGACATACGGTTGAGCGGCTTTCGCCCGCACATGGCCGCCAGAACGCAACCCCACGGGCCGGGTGAACGCGGCGACAGCGTGCGTCGACCGGCTCGACCGATGCGCTGCATCGCTCTTCACCGCTCTCCTTCTCCGTCACCACGTTGACCCGGCGCAGACCGTCGGGAGGGTGTGAAATGCGGGCTAAGACCTGACAGCGATCACGAGATTGAGTTACATCCCATCGTCGCTGGTCTGCGCAGGGCGTCGGCACGACGGTCGCGAACGTCCCCTCAAGAGGGCCCCGTATGTACAAGGACGACTACTGTCCGTGGGTATCAAGCAGCCGTATAGCAGCCGCCTTAGCATCCTGCGCGGGGTTGTCGGTATGGCCCAAATGAGCCGTCACAATCGCCCCTTCCTTCAAGAGCAGCAATTGTCGCGCGAGGGCACTGGGATTCGCTAGCCCTGCTTGCTCGGCCAAATCGGTCATGTGCCTTTCAAGCATGCGCTTGTGGTCGGCGGACTGCTGGTGAATGGGGTGGCCGGCATCCTGATACTCCGACGATGCCTTGATGAACATGCAGCCTTTGTAGCCGCTGTCGTCGAACCATTCCTCAAGGGCGTCGAACATGGCGATTAGTTGCTGTTCGGGCGAGTCGGCCAGCTCTTCCATGCGGCGATAGAGCCAGTTTCGGAATTGCTCATCACGCAAGCGCAGCACGGCGAGGATCAGGTCCTCCTTGGTGCGAAAGTGCTTGTACATCGACGTTTTCGAGATGCCGGTCTCGGCGACCAGCATGTCCATGCCGGTCGCATGAAAGCCGTTTCGATAAAACGCCTTGAGCGCCTTTTGAACCAGTTCGTCTCTTTTTGTCGGCCGCATAACGATCCCAGCAAGGTACTGATCTGTACATAATGCAGTGTGAATCAGTGCACAAGACACAAAATATTTTATTATATATATCAATTGGTTAAGAGCGAGAGCGCCATTACCCGAGGCGATGCTTGGGATTTCCTGCTTGACAGAATGAACAGATCGGTACAGTTTCAACTTCATAGGGTGTACCGATCAGTTACCCTTGTTGGATTCACCACAGCGCGCTGCGCTCAGCAAGACTGGAGATCGCCATGACCACCACGCAAGACACCACCGCCCACGTGGACAAGAACGACGATGTCGATCAGACCCGCCGACAGGTTCTGACCGGTGCGGCCACGGCCGCCGTCGCCGGCGCGGCAGTCGCCGGTGTCGGCAAGGAGGTTCTGGCCGCGACCGACGAAGCCAAAGCGGCTTACGCCGATCCGGCGGAACCCGCCCTGCCCACGATCGATATGGAAATCGTCCCCGGGCGCACCGCCCTGGTCGCCGTCGATCCGCAGATCGATTTCCTCGACGAGGGCGGCGTGGCCTGGGGCGTGGTTGGCGAGAGCGTCAGCGAGCAGGGCGTTGTCGACAACCTGGAGCGCCTGTTCATCGCCGCGAAAGCCGCCGACATGCCGGTCGTCATCTCGCCGCACTACTACTACCCGCAGGATCACAAGTGGAAGTTCGAGGGAACCCTCGAACGCGTGATGCATGGCATCGGCATGTTCGACCGCAAGGATCCGCTCAACCTCGACGGGTTTGAGGGGTCCGGCGCCGACTGGATGCCCCAGTACAAGAAGTACATCGAGGATGGCGAGACGATCGTGTGCTCCCCGCACAAGGTCTACGGCCCCGAACAGAACGATCTCGTTCTCCAACTGCGCAAGGTCGGCATCGACAAGGTCATTCTGGCCGGCATGTCGGCGAACCTCTGCGTCGAAAGCCATATGCGCGAACTGTTGGAGACAGGCTTCGAGGTCGCCGTCGTGCGCGACGCGACCGCAGGCGCCAAGGTGCCCGAAGGCGACGGCTATCTCGCGGCCCTCATCAACTTCCGCATGATCGCCAACGCGGTCTGGTGGACCGACGAGGCCGTGCAGCGGATTTCGCTGGCCGCCTAGGTCATCAGTTACCCCAAGCGCCGTTTGCCTCCTCCCTCTCTCGGCGCACATGTCTCCGGTCATCCGAGTTTCCCCGCCGGATGACCGGAGACCCCCGCCAAACGAATGAATGCATGGAACAGAATAATGACCCGTCCGCCCCTACCCCCGTTCAACGAAGTGACCGCAGCACAAAAAGTGCGCGCCGCGGAGGATGGTTGGAACTCCCGCGATCCCGCCAAAGTCGCGCTGGCCTATACGCCGGACAGCCAGTGGCGGAACCGGTCCGAGTTCATCCACGGGCGCGCGGAGATCGAGGCGTTCCTCACACGCAAATGGGAACAGGAGCAGGAGTATCGGCTCATCAAGGAACTGTGGACGTTCAACGAGAACCGCATCGCTGTGCGCTTCGCCTACGAGTGGCACGACGCGACAGGCAACTGGTTTCGCTCTTATGGCAACGAGAACTGGGAGTTTGCTCCCGACGGGCTGATGCAGCGCCGCCTCGCCAGCATCAACGACCTCGCCATCGACGATTCCGATCGACTGTTCCGTTGGCCGCAAGGACGCCGTCCGGACGACCATCCCGGCCTCTCAGAGCTCGGTCTCTGACATGACGCACCAAGATCATTCCGATGCCGCCGAAGTCCGGCGGTCCCTTCCGCTGACCGGTTCGCACGCGGAAGCCTCCCAACCCGCCCGACAGGGCGACAGACCTAAAAGGACGAAAGAGATGAAGACCATGAGATCCCTGATTGCCGCTATGACGCTGATCGGCGCCGTCTCGGCAAGTTCGGCGGCGTTTGCCGTCGACGAGTACAATGTGTCGACCGGCACGACCGTCAGCGGCGTCGGCGTCGCATTGCGCGGCGACGATGCCGTTGCCTTGGCCACCGGCATGGAGGTGACACCCGGCCTCGCCGAGTTCACGGTCGAACATGACGGCGTCGCCTACTACTTCTCGTCTGAGGAAACGATGGAACAGTTCGCCGCGGACCCCGAGCGGTACATGCCGAAGTACGGCGGCTTTTGCGCCTTTGGCGTCGCCATCGGCATGAAGCTCGACGCCAGCAACCGTTTCGCGGACATCGTCGACGGTAAGCTCTATGTGTTCCTGAACGCCGTCGCCTTCGGCAAGTATCAGGAAGACAAGGCCGGCACGCTCGCGAAGGCCGAGGAGAACTGGCCGTCGATGCACCACCTCGCGGTGGCGGATGTCAACGGTCGTGGCAGTTGACGATTGAGCCGTGCCCCATGAGACCGCGATGGTGAATCGCCAGCACCCGTCGAAAGCCCGATCATCGTCGCCAAGTGCAAAGCCGAGCAGGCGCGTCGTCAAACACGCGCCTGCTTGAATCGTTGACCGGCCCATCAATCCGACCTTTTTCGACATGGGTATCCTAGTCTTGATGACCGGAAAACCTGGGCCCAAACGCATGGCGCCCTAACGCGCAGCCCCCGCGATCTCGGGCTTCTCGCGGTCGCTGATCACGGCCAACAACACGGCCTTGATCTCATCGAGCTTTTTGTCGTGGGTCGTCTTGAGGCCGAAGGCGTCGCGCACGTAGAACGCGTCGACCGCGCGTTCGCCATAGGTCGCGATGCGGGCGGTAACGATGCTCAGGCCCAGCGCCGTGATCGCCTGGGTGAGATCATAGAGCAGGCCCAGACGGTCCGGCGCATTGACCTCGATCACCGTGTGTTTGGAGCTCGCCTTGTTGTCGATCAGGACACGCGGTTCGACCGGCAGCGATCGGGAACGGCGCTGCCAGGCGTCGCGGCGCCGGGCGATCTCCGCATCCAGGTCCAGATCGCCGGTTAGCGCCTGGGTCGTGACCTCGACCAGACGCGCCAAACGATCCTCGTCGTCGAGCGCCTGATGCATCTCGTTCTGCACCCAGAACGTGTCGAGCGCCATGCCGTCCAGCGTCGTGAAGATACGGGCATCGACGATGTTGGCGCCGGCGAGCGCGAGCGCGCCAGTGATGCGGGCAAAGAGGCCCCGTTCATCGGGCGCGAAGACGGTGACCTCGGTGATCGAGCGGAACCGGTCGACGCGGGTCTCGACCGCCACGGTCGGGGTGTCGCCGTCATCGGCGGCTTCCTCGGTGCGTCGGATAAGCCGCGCGTGCCGTTCGTGGGTATCGCCGTCGAAGGCCAGCCAATAAGGCTTCACCAGCCGGTCAGCGTAGACATCGAGCGCCCGGTCGTCCCAGCCGGCGAGCCGGGACCTGAGATCGGCGACCCTGGCCGCGACCCGCTCGTGTTTCTCGAACGCTTCGCCATGGCCACCCGAAAGCACTTCCTCGGCCCGGTAATAGAGTTCGCGAAGCAACTGCCCTTTCCATCCGTTCCACACCTGGGGGCCGACAGCGCGGATATCGGCGACGGTCAGCACCAGCAGCAGGCGCAGGCGTTCCATCGACTGCACGACCGCGACGAAGTCCTCGACTGTCTTGGGGTCGTCGACATCGCGCCGGAAGGCGGTGTTGGAGGCCAGGAGGTGCCAGCGCACCAGCCACGCAACGGTCTCGGTTTCGTCGGCCGTGAACCCCAGGCGCGGTCCCAGGTGTTCGGCGATCTCGGCACCCAGAATCGAATGGTCGCCGCCGCGCCCCTTGGCGATGTCGTGCAGCAGGACAGCCAGATAGAGAACGTGCCGCTGTAGAAGCTGCGGAAAGATCTTGGTCGCCAGCGGCAGTTCATCGCCGACCTCGCCACGCTCGATCGCGGCCAACACACCGATGGCGCGGATCGAATGTTCGTCGACCGTATAGACGTGATACATGTCGTGCTGCATCTGCGCGACGACCCGGCCGAAATCGGGCAGGAACCGGCCCATGACGCCGGCCTCGTTCATGACGCGCAGCGTGCCTTCGGGATCATTGGGCGATGTGAGGATCTCAACGAACAGCCGGTTCGTTTCCTTGTCCTCGCGCATGTCCTGATCGATCAGCTTCAGGTGCTGGGTCATCAGCCACAGCGTGCGCGGGTGGATGGCGAGCCGCTTGGCCTGGGCGACTTGGAACAGGCGGATTAGATCACGCGGATGGTCGCGGAAGTGGTTGCGGTCGGTGACCGACAAGCGGCCGCCTTCCACCGCGAAGCCTCCGACCTCTTCGCGCGCAGCGGAAATCCATGGACGTTCGCGCGGCGCAAGCTGGGCGTCTTCGATGGCAGCAGCGAAGATACGTGTCAGGTCGCCGACATCCTTGGCGTTCAGGAAATAGTACTTCATGAACCGTTCGACGCCGCGCACGCCGGGTCGGTCGGCGTAGCCCATCAAAGCCGCGACCTCGGTCTGCGTGTCGAAGGTCAGCCGATCCTCGTGCCGTTCGTTCAGCCTGTGCATGTGGCAGCGCACACGCCATAGAAAATCCTGGGCCTTGGCGAAGCGGTTGTATTCGGCGCGGGTCAGAACCTTGGCCTCGACCAGGTCGTCCACCTCGCGCACCCGATAGAGATACTTGGCAATCCAGTAGAGCGTATGCAGGTCGCGCAAGCCGCCCTTGCCGTCCTTGACGTTGGGCTCCAGCACATAGCGTGAGTCGCCCATGCGTTCGTGACGCTTGTCGCGTTCCTCAAGCTTCGCGCGCACGAAGTCGGGGCCGGTCTGGGACACGATGTCGCGTTCGAAGCGGTTCATCAGAGACCGGAACAAGCCGCGGTCGCCCCACAGGTAACGCGCTTCCAGGATCGAGGTGCGGATCGTCATGTCCGCCGAGGCGCGGCGGATCGTGTCGTCGACACTGCGCACCGCCTGGCCGACCTCTAGTCCCAGATCCCACAACAGATAGAGCATGTGTTCGACGACCTGCTCCAGCCACGGCGTCGACTTCCACGGCACCAGGAACAAGAGATCGATGTCGGAATAGGGTGCGAGGTCGCGGCGCCCATAACCACCCACCGCGACAATGCCGAGCCGTTCGCCCTTCAAGCGGTTGGCGTGGGGATAGACGTTTTCGGTTGTGTGGTCGTGGACGACACGGACAAGCTGATCGATCAGATGGCTCATGCCCGCGACCAGTTCCGACCCGGCGGCGCCGTCATCCAGGCGCCGATAGATTTCCGCCCGCCCGGTGTCCAGCGCACCGCGCAGAATGTCGAGAGAGGCGGCCCGGTCGTTCGCGTCAATCTCGGCAAGCGCCTCGACCAGCTTCTTGCGCGAAACGATGCTTGCCTTGCGCGGCAAGACAGCGGCGCTCATGGCTCGCCCTCCGCGATATCTTTTAGGCGATAGAGCAGATCAAGCGCGGCGCGCGGTGTCAGGCCGTCCGGCTCGATCTCCGCGACGGCTCTCTCCAGCGGCGTCGGTCCGGCTGGCGCGGCGCTGCGGGCCGGCTCGGCGGCGGCTTGGAAGAGCGGCAGGTCGTCGGCCAGTTTGACCAGCGCGCTGCCCTTTTCGCCCGCTTCGATCACCTTCAAGACGTCCTCGGCGCGATGGATGACCGCTTCCGGCAGGCCGGCGAGCCGGGCGACATGGATGCCATAGCTGCGGTCGGCCGCGCCCGGCGCGACCTCATACAGAAACACGATCTCGTCCTGCCACTCCTTGACCCGCATGGTGTGCGGCTTGAGCGCCTCTAGCTTCGCGGTGAGCGCCGTGAGCTCGTGATAATGGGTCGCGAACAGGGCGCGGCAGCGGTTGACCTCGTGGAGATGCTCTATCGTCGCCCAGGCGATCGACAGGCCGTCGAAGGTCGCTGTACCGCGGCCAATCTCGTCCAGGATCACCAGGGCGCGCTCGCCGGCCTGGTTCAGGATCGCCGCGGTCTCGACCATCTCGACCATAAAGGTGGAGCGGCCCCGCGCCAGATCATCGGCGGCGCCGACGCGGCTGAACAGGCGGTCGACAACGCCAATGTGGGCGGCGCGCGCAGGCACGAAGCTGCCGATCTGGGCCATCACCGCGATCAGGGCGTTCTGGCGCAGGAAGGTCGATTTGCCCGCCATGTTGGGACCGGTCAGCAGCCAAAGCCGGCTCGACCCGGCGAGTTCGCAGTCGTTGGCGATGAACGCTTGGCCGTCGGCGCGATCGGCCATGGCCTCGACCACCGGATGGCGACCAGCCTCGATCTCGAACGCCAGGCCGGTATCGACAACCGGCCGCACATAGCTTCGTTCGGCGGCCAGCGTCGCGAGACCGGCGGCAACATCGAGGCGGGCAAGCGCGCGCGCGTTGACGGCAATGCGATCGCCGGCCCTGCCGACATCGGCGACCAGCTGATCGAAGATTGCCATTTCCAGGGCCAGCGCCCGGTCGGCAGCCTGGGCGATCTGGGCTTCCAACTCGCCCAGCTCGACGGTCGTGAACCGCATGGCGTTGGCCATGGACTGGCGCTGGATGAAGGTCGCGCGGTCGAGTTTCGATTCATGGGCCTGGGCCACCTCGACGTAGTAGCCCAGCATATTGTTGTGACGGATTTTCAGGTTGTTGACGCCGGTCTCGTCCTGATAGCGGCCCTGCAGTCTCGCGATCAGCTGGCGGCTGTCGTCGCGCAGCGCCTTCTGCTGATCGAGATCGGCGGAGAAGTCGGCACGCACGAAGCCACCATCGCGCGCAAAGAGCGGTGGCGTCTCATCGAGCGCGTCGGTCAGGCGTCCAACGAGATCGGGCTCGCCCGCGAGATCGCCACACACCGTGGAGAGCTCACCGGGCAGGGCCGGCGCCTCCGCCAACATGGCGCCCAGCGTCGCGGCCTGCGTCAAGCCGTCACGGATCGCCGCGAGGTCGCGCGGCCCGCCGCGCCCGACCGTCAGACGCGCCAGCGCGCGTTCCAGATCCGGCGTCGCGCCAAGATGGTCGCGCGCGCGTTCGCGCAGCGCACCGTCGTCGACAAAGAACGCAACGGCGTCGTGTCGCGCGGCGATGGCGTCGGGATCGGTCAACGGGGCGTTGAGCCGGGTGGTCAGGAGACGGGCGCCGGCGCCCGTCACCGTGCGGTCGAGCACGCCCAAAAGGCTGGTCGCGCGGCTGCCGTCCAGCGCCTGCACCAGCTCCAGATTGCGTCGCGTCGCGGCGTCGATCGCCATCACCTGATCGCCGGTCACCAGACGCGGCGGCGCCAGGCGCGGCAGGTGGCCTTTCTGGGTCAGCTCGATATAGCCGACCAGCGCGCCGGCGGCCGCCAGCTCGGCGCGGCCGAAGCTGCCGAAACCGTCCAGAGTATCGACGCCGAAGGTGTCCTTGAGCCGCCGTTCGCCAGCCCGGCTGTCGAAACGCGCCGCCGGTTCGGGCGACAGCCGGTCATGCCAGGGATCCAGGACATCGCGCAGCAAGGCCGCTTCCAGCAGGCTGTCGGGCAGAACGAGCTCGGCCGGATGAATCCGCTCCAGCGTCGCGGCGAGATCGCCTTCGGAAACTGGCTGGACGGCGAGCGTGCCGGTCGAGACGTCGACCCAGGCAAGCGCCAGACGGCCCTCGGCGCGGGCGAGCAGCGCCAGATGGTTGGCGCGCCGGGCGTCCAGCAGGGTCTCCTCGGTGATCGTGCCGGGCGTCACGATGCGCACGACCTCGCGCCGTACGACCGACTTGGCGCCGCGCTTCTTGGCCTCGGCCGGATCCTCGGTCTGCTCGCAGATCGCGACCTTGAAACCCTTTCGGATCAGCCGCTCCAGATAGGTGTCATAGGCATGCACCGGCACGCCGCACATGGCGACATCCTGGCCCTGATGCTTGCCCCGTTTGGTCAGCGCGATATCCAGCGCCGCGGCGGCCTGGACCGCGTCGTCGAAGAACAACTCGTAGAAGTCGCCCATGCGGAAAAACAGCAGGGTTCCCGGGTTTTCCTGCTTGATCGACCAGTACTGCGCCATCATCGGCGTCGCCGCCTTGACCGGCGCCACGCTTTCGGCACGCTGGGAGACGCCACCCGTCGGCGCGTCCGGCATGATCTCGTTGGATTCGGCCACTTTCCGGCGCCTGGTTCGTGATCGGAGCGGCGCGACACTAGATCGGATCGCCAATTGATGGAACCGCTCCACGGTTCCATCAATTGGCGTGAATCCGATCTACTTCAAATGAAATCGAGCAGATTCACCCATCTTGATCGCATCGCGAAGCGATTCGATCAAATGGGATCTGCTCTTGCATAAGGCATCAAACGTCGCAGCTTGGCGCATGTAGTGCTTGGAGGGAGCGACGTCGACGCTTTACCCTGGGATTCCCCCTTTAGAGACGGTGTTCATGTCTGAAGACATCAGAGTTAGCGACGCCGAGGCGTTGCGTTTTCATGCCGAGGGCCAGCCCGGCAAACTGGCTGTGCGCGCGACCAAACCACTGAACAGCGCGCGCGACCTGTCGCTCGCCTATTCGCCGGGCGTCGCGGCACCCTGCCTGGAGATCGCCCGCGACAAGAGCCTGGCCTTCGACTACACCTCGCGCGGGAACATGGTGGCGGTCGTCTCCAACGGCACCGCCGTTTTGGGTCTGGGCAACCTCGGCGCGCTGGGCGCCAAGCCGGTGATGGAAGGCAAGGCGGTCCTGTTCAAGCGCTTTGCCGATGTCGACGCGATCGATCTGGAAGTCGACAGCGAAGACGTCGACGACGTCGTCAACACCGTTCGCCTGGTCGCGCCGACCTTCGGCGGCGTCAACCTGGAAGACATCAAGGCGCCGGAGTGTTTCATCATCGAGCAGCGCCTGCGCGAGCTGGTCGATATCCCGATCTTTCACGACGACCAGCACGGCACGGCGATCATCTGCCTGGCCGGCGTCATCAACGCTCTGGAGATCGCCGGCAAGTCGATCGCCGACTGCAAGGTGGTGGTGAACGGCGCCGGCGCCGCCGGCATCGCGTGCCTGGAGCTGATCAAGGCCATGGGCCTGCCCCACGAACAGGCGATCCTGTGCGATTCAAAGGGCGTCGTTTATCAGGGCCGCGAAGAAGGCATGAACCAGTGGAAGTCGGCCCACGCCGTGCCGACCGAGGCGCGGACGCTGGACGACGCCATGGAAGGCGCCGATATCTTCCTGGGTGTCTCCGTCAAGGGCGCGGTGAGCCAGGCGATGGTCGAATCGATGACGGACCAGCCGATCATCTTCGCCATGGCCAACCCGGATCCCGAGATTACGCCGGAGGACGTGATGGCGGCACGTGAAGACGCCATCATCGCGACGGGCCGCTCGGACTATCCCAACCAGGTCAACAACGTCTTGGGCTTTCCCTATATCTTCCGCGGCGCGTTGGATGTGCGCGCCACGACCATCAATGACCCGATGAAGATCGCCGCCGCCGAGGCGATCGCCGCATTGGCGCGCGAAGACGTGCCGGACGAGGTCGCGGCCGCCTATACCGGCACGCGCCTGCAGTTCGGCCGCGACTACATCATCCCGACGCCGTTCGATCCGCGCCTGATCAGCCGGGTGCCCGCGGCCGTCGCGCGCGCGGCCATGGACAGTGGCGTCGCGCGCCGGCCGATCATCGACATGGAGGATTACGAGCTGCAGCTCGCCGGACGCCTTGACCGTGTCGCCGGCCGGATGAACGAAGTCTTTACCCAGGCCCGCGCCCGACAGGCCAGGGTCGTCTTTGCCGAAGGCGAGGAGGAGAAGACCATCCGCGCCGCCGCGCTTTGGCGCGATCAGGGCCTGGGCACGCCGATTCTGGTCGGTCGGCCCGAAGAGGTTACCGAGCACATGCAAACCCTGGGCGTTCACGCCGAGGGCATCGAAATCATCAACGCCCGAACGGCGCCCAATCGGCAGGCCTATATCGACTACGTCTATACCCGCATGCAGCGGCGCGGTGCGTTGCTGCGCGATTGCACGCGCTGGGTCAATCTGGACCGCAATGTCTTCGCCGCGGCCATGCTGGCGACCGGCGACGCGGACGCGGTGGTCACCGGCGTGACGCGCAACTATGCGGCCGCCCTCTCCCATATCCAGCGTGTCCTGGATGCGAAGGCCGGCCAACAGGTATTCGGCATGGCGATCCTGGTGACCCAGGGCCGCAACCTGTTTGTCGCCGACACCTCGATCAACGAAAGGCCGAGTGCGGAAGAGCTTGCGG
>JBCCIS010000069.1 GCA_039028155.1 Pseudomonadota bacterium | reverse complement strand
CGATTGGCGTACTTCTTGATGACGACCGTTTCGCCGTCGATGTGGTCCTTGGTCCGCGCCATGGTTTCATACCCAATAGCTTATCGGACGGGTATTATGGTCCAAATGCTGCACTGCGAACAGCGCTTGTTGCAGCGCCATAACAAAGCTGTGTCCGCCGACACGGCCGCTTCCTATACTGCTTGTCATGACAAAAGATCCCGATCTCGAGCAATTGGCCCGCGATTTCATGGAATTGTGGCAGGAGCAGGTCGCCGCCGCCGCGACCGACCCGGCTTTGGCCAAATGGGCAGAGGCCTGGATGGCGCCGCTGGCCGCCGCTGCCGGTACCAAGGGCGGTGACGGCCGCGGCCTTGCGTCGGGGCCCGCGGCCCCTGGCGCTCCATATGACGACATCCTTCGCCGTATGGATGAGTTCGCTGGGCGCCTTGATGCCTGCGAAAAACGGCTTGCTGCCCTGGAACGAAAGTCTGAGCGCAAAGGCCGCCCCGATCCAGACAGCGGTCGAGGCCGCCAACGCTGAGGACCTGGCCCGCGCGCTGCACGGTGAAGCCACCCAGCGCATGGCCGACTTCCTGGCTGGCGTCAAAGCCTATCGCCGTCACCCCTATCGCCGCACCGCCATCGACCCCGACCCCATCTGGACAGCAGGCAGCGCCAAGTTGCGCGACTACGGCGGCACGGGCCAGCCGGTGCTCCTGGTGCCGTCGCTGATCAACCGCGCCTATATCCTGGACCTCGACGCCAAGAACAGCCTGGCGCGCTACCTGAAACACCGGGGCTGGCGACCGCTGCTGATGGACTGGGACGCGCCAAGTGCGGCCGAGGCCGGTTTCGACCTGGACGAGTACATCATGGGCTATCTGGCCCAGGCGCTGGCTGAGGCCCGCAAACTGGGCGGCGCGCCGGTGCCGGTCGTCGGCTACTGCATGGGCGGCCTGTTGGCGCTTGCCCTGGCGCAGCATCATGGCGCCGACGTCGCGGGCCTCGCCCTGCTCGCGACACCATGGGACTTTCACGCCAACCGCAGCGGCCAGGCCGGCCTCTTCGCCATGGCGACACCCCAGGTCGAGGCCGCCGGCAAGACCGACGGCATGATCCCGGTCGACGTCCTGCAGATGATGTTCGCATCGATGTCGCCGAGTCTCATACAGGCGAAGTTCCGCCGCTTCGCCGGCATGGACCCGGCAGGCGAGCAGGCCCACGCCTTCGTCGCCCTGGAGGACTGGCTCAACGATGGCGTGCCCCTTACTGGCCCGGTCGGGCGGACCTGCCTGCACGGCTGGTATGGCGAGAACCTGCCCGGCCGCGATCTCTGGAAGATCGGCGGCCGGATCATCCGACCCGAGGCGATCGACCGGCCGGCGCTGGTCGCCATTCCCGGGCGCGACCACATCGTGCCGCCGGAGAGTGCCCAGCCGCTTGCCGACCGCCTGCCGCGCGCCGAGGTCATGACGCCGGCGGCCGGTCATATCGGCATGGTGGTCGGTCGCCGCGCGCGCGAACAGTTGTGGGATCCGCTCGACGCCTGGCTGCGCAAAACCGTGTGAGACTTCGGCCGGGCACGTCATTTCGCACCTGCGAAATGAACGCAAATGTCCTATATAGAAACCACACCATCAGTGAAGCAGGGAGTGGACCCAGTCATGAGCGAGATCGTCATTGCCAGTGCCGCCCGCACGCCGGTCGGGTCGTTTAACGGCGGCTTGTCGAGCCTGCCGGCCCATGTCCTGGGCAAAACCGCCATTGAAGGCGCCATGAGCCGCGCCGGCGTTGAGCCGGGTGATGTCGACGAGGTCATCATGGGCCAGATCCTGCAGGCCGGCGAAGGCCAGAACCCGGCTCGCCAGGCCTCGATCGGTGCCGGCATTCCCGTCGAATCGCCGGCCTGGAGCCTGAACCAGCTCTGCGGCTCCGGCCTGCGCGCGGTCGCCGTCGGCTACCAGCAGATACGAGAGGGCGACGCCAATGTCGTCGTCGCCGGCGGCCAGGAAAGCATGAGCCAGGCGCCCCATTGCATGAACCTAAGGAACGGCACCAAGATGGGCCCGGCCGAGATGATCGACACCATGATCAAGGACGGCCTATGGGATGCCTTCAACGGCTACCACATGGGCAATACGGCCGAGAATGTCGCGAACCAGTGGCAGATCACCCGCGAGCAGCAGGACAACTTCGCCATGACCTCGCAGAACCGCGCCGAGGCCGCCCAGAAGGCCGGCCGGTTCTCCGACGAAATCGTGCCGGTCACCGTGCCGCACCGCAAAGGTGACATCGTCGTCGACCAGGATGAGTACATCCGCCACGGCGTCGAGATCGAGATGCTGACCAAGCTTCGCCCCGCCTTCGCCAAGGACGGCACCGTCACCGCCGGCAACGCCAGCGGCATCAACGACGGCGCCGCGGCGGTCGTTTTGATGACCGCCCATGAGGCCGGCAAGCGCGGCGTGACGCCGATGGCGCGCATCGCATCGTGGGCCCATGCCGGCGTCGATCCGGCGATCATGGGCTCGGGTCCGATCCCGGCCAGCCGCAAGGCGCTTGAAAAGGCCGGCTGGTCGGTCGACGACCTCGATCTGATCGAGGCCAACGAGGCGTTCGCCGCCCAGGCTTGCGCCGTCAACAAGGACCTCGGCCTCGACACCGACAAGGTGAATGTGAACGGCGGCGCCATCGCCATCGGCCATCCGATCGGCGCATCCGGCGCGCGCGTCCTGACCACGCTTCTGTTCGAGATGCAGAAGCGCGACGCCAAAAAGGGCCTGGCGACCTTGTGCATCGGTGGCGGCATGGGCGTCGCCATGTGCTTGGAGCGCTGATCGGCGCCCGTTTGAGCCGGCGCCCAGGCGCGCCGGTGTGATGGAAGTCATGGCGCGTTCGAACGTGCTGGACTCGTTAAAGCAGGCGCGTTAGACGCCTGTCATAACCTTGTGGTGACGTGGCGGCGGGGGGCGTGAGCCGACCCGCCGTCCGTCGTATTGATGTTAGGGGATAATCATGGGACGAGTGGCATTGGTGACAGGCGGCACCCGGGGCATCGGGGCGGCTATCGCAACATCGTTGAAGAACGCGGGCTACACCGTCGCCGTCAACTACGGCGGCAACGACGAGGCCGCGAGAGCCTTTAGCGCCGAACACGGCATTCCCGCTTTCAAGTGGGATGTCGCCGATCACGAGGCGTGCGCGGCCGGCGTCGCCCAGGTTGCCGAACAGGTCGGCCCGGTCGAGGTGCTGGTCAACAACGCCGGCATCAGCCGCGACGGCTTCTGCCACAAGCTGAGTGCGGAGGACTGGGACCGGGTCATCAACGTCGACCTGTGCTCGTGCTTCCACATGTCGCACGAAGTGTTGGCCGGCATGCGCGGCGCCAACTTCGGGCGCATCGTCAACATCAGCTCGATCAACGGCCAGGCCGGCCAGCTGGGCGTCGCCAACTACGCCGCCGCCAAGGCCGGCATGCTGGGCTTCACCAAGGCGGTCGCCCTGGAGAACGCCCGCAAGGGCATCACGGTCAACGCGATCTGCCCCGGTTACATCGCGACCGATCTAATCTCGGGCGTCTCCGACGACATGATGGCGAAGATCCTCGCCGGCATTCCGGTCGGGCGCATCGGCGAAGCCGACGAGATCGCCCGCTGCGTCCTCTTCCTGGTCAGCGACGACGCCGGCTTCATCACCGGCTCGACACTCTCGGTCAACGGCGGCGCCTATATGGCCTGATCCGGCAGCGGGCCGCGACGAGCGGCCCGCGTTGCCATCGGCTACACTGGCGCTGATGAAAAAGCGCTTTGTCTTCGCCCGCGAGACCGAACCGGGGACCGATTGGCTGACCCGTTTCAACGCCGGCCGCGCCGAAACCGAGCGCTGGTACCGGGGCGAAGGCCTGGCCGATCCGCCGAGTGCCGCCGCGTGCCGCACCGCGCTCGACCAGCACATGCCGGAACTCCTGACGCCCTATGACAAGGCCTGCGCGCTGCTCGGCGACGACGACCTCGCCCAGCGCATCCTCAGCCACTATCGCCCGCCGCCGCTGATGACAGGTTGCAGCCAGGCGGTCTGGCTCGGCGATGGTGGCCCGGCACTGGTGCGCAACTACGACTTCCCGCTAGACACGGTGAGCGATCGTTTCGAAACGACGGCCTGGTTCGGTCGCGAGGTCATCGGCAAGGCGCAACGCCCCTGGGGCGGCTGCCTGGACGGCATAAACGCCGACGGTCTGGTCGCGAGCCTCACCTTCGGCGGCGGCCAGGACCAGGGCCAGGGTTTCTCCATCATCCTGATCCTGCGCTACGTGCTGGAGACCTGTTGCAGCGTCGACGAGGCCGCCGCCGCGCTTTGCCGCATTCCCGTCGCGCTCACCCAGAACGTCACCCTGCTCGATGCGGCCGGCGATCACGCGACCGTCTACGTCGGGCCGACCCGCACGCCGGCTGTCACGAAAGACCGCCTCTGCACGAACCATCAAGAAGAGGTCACGTGGCCCGAAGACGCCGCGCGAAGCCAGACTGCAGAGCGACACGCCCACCTCGCGGCGCTCCTCGACGATCCCGCCATGACGCTCGACAACCTCGCCGGCCGTTTCCTCAAACCGCCACTCTACTCCCGCCGCGCGGTGTTCCCGACCGCCTACACCGCCGTCTACCGCCCGGCCGAACGCCGCGTCGATTATCTCTGGCCCGGCAAGACCATCAGCCAGACGATCGGCGGGTTTGCGCCGACCGATTACAGCCACGACTTCGGCGAACTGGCGCAGTAGCGAATTGGTCAAGTTGCTAGAACGGCCATTGCGACTCGACGAACAACGTGATCTCGCCGAGGATCAGGATTGAGTCGAACAAGATCACGTGTCCCTTTGTCGGTCCGCAATTCAGCTCCGACAGCGGCATCGGTTTTGCCAGCCAGCGCGGACCTTCGACATGGACGGGCAGCGTGCTGTCCAGAAACTCGCCCATATGCGTCGCCCTCGGCTGTTCGACATGAAAGAAGCCGGTCAGTAGGGGCCACGTGTCCTGTCTGATGAACATGAGGAAGAGTGCATCCCAGTCTTCGTCGCACGACTCAGCCCGACCACCTGCCATCAGGTAGTGCTGAACAAGACGGCAGTCCTTCGCGACATCAAACGCCGTCCCGCGATTGGACCGAACATCCGAGTACCTCACCGTCAGATAGGCCGAGAGATCATAGAGGCGATCGTAATCGTAGAAGTAGATGACGGCTGGACGCACCTGGATGCGTTCCGGGCTGACCCGTCTGACGGCCGCGTCACCGTAGAGCGCCGCGAGCGCTGTTTCGAGCGAGTCGGCGGCATGGGGCCGCAGGTCGCCGAAGACGTACCTCGCTTCACCCCATTGCCAGTCGGCACAACTTACGGGAAGGTCCGTCCAGCCGAAACGGAACCATGTGCCATAACCGATCACGAACGCGACGAAGATGGCGCCGACTGTGCAGTAGACTGTTCGACGAATGCCGCGACAGATACGCCGCCGCCGCTGACGCTTGAGCGACTTCAAAGCATCAGTCGTCATGACATACGCAACGCATCATCAATCGAACGGCCACAGTGACTGTCCAATCCAAACGACAAAGCTGCCAACAGCAAAGAAGGTTTCGAGAAGTTGATCGTGGAAAGACGGTCCGCAGTTAACGTTGCCCAGCAGTGCGGGACCGGCAACATGGGCTGGCCGCTCGGCGGGGGTTGGTAGGGCTTTGCTCGGCAGGTTGTTCAGAGCGTGCGGCCCCAAGTCGCGCACGCGAAAGAAACGCGTTAGCCATGGCCAAGAACTCTGCCCAATCACGCCGTAGACGTGGGGTTCCCACGCGTCCTCGCACGACACGGCACGTTGGCCGGTCATAAGGTGCTGTTGGACAACTCGGCAATCTTGCGACCAGCCTGTGCCGCGATAGGGCGAACCATGCGCTATCGCAAGCGTCTGTGCCATAAACCCCGTCAGTTCAAGCAGGCGACGATCATCGTCGAAGTACACAACGGCCGGTTTCACCATGACGGCGCCTGCATCCGACCTCTTTACGGACGCATCGCCGTACATGGCACGAAGGACGGCTTCGAAGGAGGCCGCGGCTTTCGGTGTCATTTCTCCATAGAGCTCACGTTCGCTACGTTCGTCGACGCACCGGAGTGGCAGATCGACCCAACCGGATCGAAACCAGATGACATGGCCAACAAAAGCGGCGGCAAGCGAAAGACCCAATGTCAAGACGAACGTCCGCCAGATACCTCGGCAAACGCGTCGACGTCTCTCTCGTTTCAGCGCCTTCCAGGCATCAGTCGTCATCGGTCGGCCGGCATTAGAAAGGCCACAGCGAGTTGAAGAACCAAATCACCGAGCCGGCGAAGAGTATGGTGCCGTAGACGAACCTGTGACCCATTGGCGGACCACAGTCCAGCTCTGGTAAATCTCGTGGTGCGGTACTCTCAGATGAATCCCGGAAGACCAAAGCATGCGGATCCATCGTCATGTCATACACATGCCCTGGACTAGGCTGGTTCACTCTGAAGAACCGTGTCATCGCGGGCCAGTTGTCTTGCTTTATCTCTCTCATGAAGAACTGAACCCATGAATCGTCACACGCTGCAGCCTGCCCTTCCGACATGAGATAGTGCTGGACGACGCGGCAGTCGTCGGTCGTCCCTGGGCCGGACCCCGGATAGTCCCTCAAGTCGGAAAACCAATCGGTCAGGTGGACTGTCAATGATCTCAAGCGGCCCTCATCGCCGAAGTACACGACGACGGGACGGACGCGAAGACGGCCGGACGTATCCTGCTTCACGGAACCATCGCCGTAGAGTGTTGTCAGCCACGTCTTGAGCGCGTCGGCAGCCTCGGGTCGCAACTCGCCCGAAATCTGTCGCGTCTCACCCCAAGCCCAATCAACACAACGCAAAGGAAGATCCGTCCATCCGAGGCGAAACCACGAGCCATAACCGATCACGAACGCGGCGAGGATGGAGCCCGCGGTCAAATAGAATGTGCGACGGATACCTCGACAGATGCGCCGCCGCCGCTCCCGCTTGAAGGCTCTCCAGGCGTCAGTCGTCATAGATCAGTTCGACGCGTGGCGTTTGCGAACCGCCAAGTTCTATCCACCCAGAAATTGGACGAGTCCAAACTGTCGTTGAGATGTCGAAGCTCTTGGCGTCGCCATGATCTTCTAGAACTTTTGACTCCAGGATGTGACCATCCTCAAAGTCATAGCGGTCTGACACGCGCAGATTGACGAAACCGTTGACCTTGATCCGAGTCCCGTGACGTTCGAACACCAGTTGGCTGAAGCTATCCAGCGTTCCAGAGTTGAAGGTCATGCGGGCATCAGTCCAAAACTCAGGGTCAAGTTTACTGTTGGGACCGTCAAAGGTTGTGTTCCAGTTCACGAGTCCACCAACACGATCCGCATCAAAGGACTCTTTGCCAACAATCGTCCTCTCCCCATTGGCCAAATCGAGCCAGGGCTGCCCGAATCGTGAATCTGACAGCGTTCCTCGCAACCAGTCCTTGAGGTGAGTCAGGATGTCCTTTTCCGCATCGTTGACGGGCCCGTAAGAGCGAACGATCTCTGAATCAACAATGAGGGGCTCTCCGCTACCTTCAAGGTAGTGTTCGTGCGCACGCGCAGCCTCGTCGTAACCCGACGCGCTCGCTGATTGAATAAAGACCCAGGATCTGCGACGTGCATCGGCTACATCGTTTGCGCGTTCTTTCTGCTCATCGAGATGGTCTTGATAGCGTCGCAGGGTGTCTTCGTCTCTGACGTCCCTGATTCCTGGAAAAGGTGTCGATCGCGTTCTCTCGTTAGGACCCGATTGCCCAATCGCACGCTCCCAGTACGGGATGACGTCCGGTTCGTCGATCGTCTCTGCATTGCCACTGGCCTGCCTTCTTGCACTGCCAGCATTGGCTAGGCCGAGTTCAGACTGGCTGACGGTAGTTGATGGACGGCGATCTTGTGTGACGTGCCGCTCCACCTCCTCCCCGCGCCTGATCCGCCGCTCGCGGTCGCGGTCGAAGGGTTCGAGGTAGGTGACGAAAACTTCCGGGCGGCCGATGCGCAAGCCCTCCCGCGGCTCGCCGGAGGGATCGTCGTAGACGCGGCGGTATTGGCGCTGGACGAAGTGACGGTAATCCGGGTCGTTCTTCTGATAGCGCTCGTCGGTCATCAAAAGGCGCAGATCGGCGCTCAAGCGCTGTTCGGTCTCGTCGGAAGTCTCGTTTTTCTTCTTGCGGCGCGGCTGGGGCCGGAGGGGATCGTGCTTGAAACGCATGCGTGCCTCGTATGTCAGGTTTCGTTCAGTGGATGTTCCAAATCCATCATACACGCCTTTAAGAGGTAAAAGTGGTCTTTTCTGCAAGCTTTCTGAATTCTGGATCCCGATTGGGACACAACCGTGGCGCGGGCGTGACCCTTTGCGGGCCGCTTGCCCGTTGGGCGCGGGCTCTGTCATGCTCGCGGCTGTCATGACGACGGATGCGTTGGATATCTTCGATCCCGCCCACTATGCGGCCGTGCGCCGGCCGGTGCTGGAGGCCGCCACCCTGCCCGCCTGGTGCTATACCGCGCCCGCCTTCTTCGAGCGCGAGCGCGAGCGGGTGTTTCTGAAGGGCTGGAACTTCGTCGGCCGGGCCGACGAGGTGGCCGACGCCGGCGCCTACCGGGCGGTCGAGACGCCGGGCGGGCCAGTTCTGCTGGTGCGCGATAAAGACGGGAACTTGCGCGCCTTCGCCAACACCTGCCGGCACCGCGGCGCGCGGATCGCGACGGGCAGCGGCACCGGCCGGCGGCTGGTCTGCCCCTATCACGCCTGGACCTACGATCTTACCGGCCGGCTGGTTGGCGCGCCGGGCATGGACGCAACGACGGGGTTCGACACCGCCGACTGGCCGCTGGCGCCGGTCCGGCTCGAGACCTGGCAGGGCTTTCTGTTTGTCTGCTATTCGCAGTCGACGCCGCCGCTCACCGACTATCTGGGCGACCTGACCGAACAGTTGGGCAGCTACAATTTCGACGACCTGGTGACGACGCGCCGGATCGACTACGACATCCCGTGCAACTGGAAGCTTCTGGCCGAGAACGCCATGGAGGCCTATCACACGGGCACGGTGCACAGCGCCTCGCTCGGCCAGCAGACCGGCGAGCAGGTCCGGACCAGCGGCCACTGGGACGCGCTCTTCATCGCGCAGGAAACCAGCATCGCCGTCCTGCCGGGCGAGGCCGCGCCCTTCCCCCACATCCCGACGCTAAGCGGGCGCGCCAGGGAAGGTACCTTCTTCACCATGCTGCACCCCAACACCCAGCTTGCCTGCACCCAGGACGCGCTGTGGTGGTCGACCTTCCGCCCGGTGGCGGCCGACCGCACGATCCTGCATGTCGGCCAGTGCTTCCCGCGCGCGACGGCGGCCCGGCCCGACTTCCCGGCGGAGGTCGAGCCTTACTACCGGCGCTGGGACAAGGGGATCGAGGAGGACAACGCCATCGGCGCCGAGCAGCAGGCGGGCCTGATGTCGGCGCTGCGCACGCCCGGGCGCTTTTCGGAGCGCGAGAGCGCGACCCACAGCCTAGCCAACTGGATCGTCGATCAGATCATCGACGACGGCCTGGCGACCCGGCGCATCTGACGGCGGGCCGCGCGCGCATGGGTTCCAAGCTTCCCCGGCACACGATTATCGCGACCCTGGTCGGGCTCGGCGCGATCTGCCTGTGGTCGACCGGCGGGCCGCTCCTGACGCTGATCCCCGACTTTCCGCCGTTCCAGTTGATCGCCATGACCATGGTGACGTTTTTCCTGGTCATGCTGCCGGTCTGGCTCGCGCGCGGCCAGTCGGTCGCCGCCCAGTTCAAGATGCCGCTGAAGGTCTGGCTGGTCGGCATCGCCGGGCCGTTTGGCTATACCGTCTGCTTCTTTATCTCCTACCAGCTGATCACGCCGGTCCACGCCAGTCTCCTGTTGCTGAGCTGGCCCGTCATTCTGTTGTTGGCGAACGCCATGCTGCGGGACCGGCGTATCCGCTGGTGGCATGGATTGGGCGCGGCGGCCGGTTTCGGCGGCGCCATCGTGCTTGTGTTGTCGCGCCAGACAGGAGAAGGCGTCGACCAGGCGCCCTTGCTTGGCTATATGATCGCCGCCGGTGGGGCGCTGTGCTTCAGTCTCTACTCATTCTGTCGCAGCGGCTGGCCCGACGTGAAGACCGATGCGGGCGCCATGTTCTGCCTGGGCGGCGCGGTTTTGAGCGTGCCGATCCACCTGATCTTCGAAAGCACCGTCATGCCGTCGGCCATTGCCTGGGCGGTGATCGTTGCCTTCGGCGTCGGCAATGTGGCGGCGGCACTCTATGCATGGGACTACGGCATGAAGTTCGGCCAGGTCCGCTCACTCGTCGCGCTGAGCTATCTGATCCCCTTGTTCACCGCGCTGATCCTGATTGCCATCGGCGCCGGCACCCTCACCACGACCGCGGCGGTCGCGTGCCTGTTGATCATAGGCGGCGCCTTTGTCGGCTCCCGTGACCTCTTCATGGCCACACCGCAAACCGATCAGTCGCGTGCGCCAAGAAAGGCGTCCATGTGAAAGCGCGCCTGCGCGGGAACATAGACGGCGTCGCGTCCGACCGGACAGGCGCGCCGCGCCCGGCAGCCAAGATCCAAACAGTCGATGCCTTCCGGCCGTCGCATATGGCCGGCGCAAGCATTGACGTCGTAGCGCTCGCCATCGAAGGCCGCGACCGGACAGGTCGTCAGACACGGTTTGTCCGCGCAGCTGTCGCACGGGCTTGGTCGCTCATCGCGCTCGGGCAAGCCGTCGATCGTTTGGTCAAAGGCGAGCGCGCCGCGATAGGCGTGCCACAGGCCGTGATCGTGATGGATCAGCATGCCGATCGGTGAGGGAAAGACGGCCTCGGCCCGTTGCGCCCAGCGTTGGAACGGCAGCCACGGCGGGCCGCTGAAGGGATAGTGGGGGGTCGCGCCAAGCCGAAGCGCCACGTCGTCCAGCACTCGGCGCGTCCACCGGTTCATGGGGTTGGGTCCGTCGGTTCTGGCCGCGTCAAACACCGGCCACACCTGCGGCCCGGCATTGCCGACCATGACCACACAACGGGGATCGCCGGGCACACCATCGTCGGCTTGCACGTCAAATCCGCCGCGCGCGATCAGCCCGAGCGGACTAAGCGCCTCGACGATGGACCCATAGTCCATGACGATCCTTAGGCGGGATCGCTCGGCACGGTGCCGGCCATGGACGGGCGCTTGGAAAATGCCTCGAACCAGGCCGCGAGATTGGGCCGGCTGTCACGCCAGTTAAGATGGCCCAGGCGGAAGTCGACATAACCAAGCGCCGCGCCGACCGCGATGGTCGACAGGTCGACTGCCTCGCCCAACTCGGCCGCCTCGCTTTCCAGGCGATCGAGCGCGCGGGTGATCTTGCCTTCCTGGCGCGTCGTCCAATCGGACCATTGCTTGTCCTCGGGCCGACGGCCTTCCATGACGCTGGCGAGACCGGCCTCCATGATGCCGTCGGCAAGCGCATGGCGGCACAGCACCGTGCTGCGCGCGGTGGGGTCGGCGGGGATCAGCTCCGGCCCCGAACCGCGACTGTCCAGATAATCGCAGATGACCATGCTGTCATAGAGCGCCTGCCCGTCATCGGTGACCAGCGCCGGCACCTTTTCGAGCGGATTGTCGCCGGCCAACCCGTCCATATCGGCGGCGTCGACATAGGCGACCTCTCCCGCGAGACCCTTTTCCTGGGCCGCGATCACAACCTTGCGCACGAAGGGCGAGGTCTGACTGAAGTAGAGCTTCATGGCCATTTGTCCCTGTTGAACCCTAGAGTGGGTCGTTGTTAGGTAGAATCGCTGAACGGTTCCACCTAACAACGTGAATCCGCTCTCTATCTATGAGTAAAGCAGATTCACCCGATCAGATGGCATCGCAAAGCGATTCCATCTAATCGAGATCTGCTTTAGGCCCCGACACTACGCCCGCAAGACGCCCGTGTCAGGCGGTCCGTGAAGCAGATCTGCCATGCTAAGCTGGCGGTGATGTACCAGGATGTCGCCGACCTCAACGCGTTCTACAGGAGCCGCCTGGGCCAAACCGCCCGGCGCGTCGTGCTGCGCCGTGTCCGCACGCTGTGGCCGGACGTCTCCGGCCAACGGCTGATGGGGCTGGGCTATGCCATACCTTACTTAAGGGTCTTCAACGGCGAGGCCGAGCGGGTTCTGGCGTTCTGTCCGGCGGGCCAGGGCGTTATCCGCTGGCCCCAGGATGGCCCCGCCCAGATCAGTCTGATCGACGAAGACCAGATCCCGCTGGACGACGAAAGCATGGATCGCGTGCTGCTGGCCCATGCGGTCGAGAACAGCGAAATGCAGCGCGACATGTTGCGCCAGGTCTGGCGCGTGCTGGCGCCCGGCGGACGCCTTTTGGTGCTGGCCGCCAATCGGCGTGGCATGTGGGCGCGCGCCGACGCTACGCCGTTCGGCCACGGCCACCCCTATAGCGAACATCAGCTAGACCGGCTGCTGCGCGCCAGCATGTTCACGCCCTTGCGGACCGAACACGCGCTCTATGTGCCGCCGCTCCAGCGTGGTCTGTCGCTGTGGTCGGCACCGGCCTGGGAACGCGTCGGCCAAAGCTGGGGCCTGCCGCTTCCCGGCGTCGTCATGATCGAGGCATCGAAACAGATGTACGGCGCCCTGCCGGCCAGCGGGCGGCGCAGTGCTGCTCGTCTGCTGGTGCCGGCCGGAGCTGGTTAGATCTTGATCTGCTTACGCATCACCGGCACCGGCCCATTCCCCCTCTTCCGGGGCAAACCGCCGAGAGGCGTTTTCGTCGAGGCCACCCATGGCAACATCCTCGGGTTGGCCGTGAAGGGCAGTGGGCCGGCGATGCAAACTAAGCCACGAACGCCTAACTGAAGTCGGCGGCCAGCGCGGCGCGGGTGTCGGCGCTGAGTGTCGCGGCGTGGCTGTAGTTCTCGTGGTCGATGTCCAGCGTCACCTTGGTGGCGGGATCGCGGAACAGGGCGACCTCCTGGTCGCTGAACAGGAAACTCAGGAAGTGCACCGCCGATGTCTTGCCGTCCGGCGTATTGCGTTCGGCGTCCTGCAGCGGCTGGGCGGCGATGCGGTGATCACCGACGACCATGAAGATCTTCTCATCGATCCAGCCGAGCCGCGTCAATTGGACGTCGCGGCGGACGGGATCTTCGATCTCGATCATCATGGTGCAGGTCAGGTTGCGGCCGCCGGGCACCAGCGGATTATAGGCGTCAAGCTCGTCGGCAATTTGCTCTTCGCCGCCCTTTTCGATGTGCAGCATCTCGTGGATTTGATGCCACATGGTCTCGCGGCTTTCGAAATAGAACGAAACGAACGGGCCGACATCGACGCGCCGGTGCTGCTTGATCTCGCGAAACTTCTTGCGGTAATCGCGCCGGTCGCGGGCGTAGTCGTCGCCGGCCAGGATGTCGTCGCGGGTGATCTCGTGCGCTGCACTCATGGTGGTTCTCTTTCTCTTGTCCTAGAGCGGTTCGTGGTTAGGTAGAACCGCTGAACGGTTCTACCTAACCGCGCGAATCCGCTCTCTATCTATGATGAGAGCAGATTCACCTGAATTGCTGGTATCGCGAAGCGATCCCATCAAAACAGGATCTGCTCTAGACGCCGCAGGCCTTGGCCATCAGTTCGACCGGATGGCATTGGCGCGGCGCCGGTGCCGTGCGCCCGTCCCATTCTTCGACGCCCTGCTGCAGGTGGAGCGAGGCGAGCGGACATTCAGACGCGATCCAGCCGGTGCCCTCGGGATCGTTCTTGTTGGCGTCGCGAATGACCGGCTTGCCGATCTTCATGCCGATCTCGAAGTTCTGCTTCTTGATGCCCCAGGTGCCGCCATGGCCAGAGCAGCGCTCGACAACCTTGACCTCGGTATCAGGGATCAGACGCAGCATCTCGGCCGCCTTGGCGCCCATGTTCTGGGCCCGCGCATGACACGCGATGTGGAGCGTGATCGGGCCATCAAGAGCCTTTAGATCACCGGCAAGACCATGGGTCTTGGCGATGTCGACGATGTACTCGCTGGCGTCACAGGTCGCCTCGGCAAGCGCCTGGACATCCGGATCATGAGGCACGATCAGCGGCCATTCGAACTTCATCATGAGCGCGCAGCTGGGCACCAGGGCGATGACCTTCTTGCCGGCCTCGATATGCGGTTTCATGGCTGCCGCGACGGTCTTGGCGCGGTTCGTGACCTCCGCCAGATCACCCTGTTCCATTTGTGGCATGCCGCAGCATACGGGATAGAGAACTTCGGTCTCGACACCGTTATGCGCGAGGATGCGGCGCACGGATTCGCCGATCTCCGGCGTGTTGTAATTGGAAAAGCACGTCGCGTAGATTACCGCCTTCTGACCAAAGGCGGGCGCGGCCGTGTTGATCACCAGATCCTCGGACTTGGCCTCGCTCTCCAGCGTGCCGCGGGCGTACTCGGGCAACGCGGCGTCGCGGTGGATGTTGCAGACCTTTTCCAGGATCGGTCGGGTCAGCGCGTTGCCACGTTTGGAGCCCCAGTTGGCGAAGCCTGCGACCTTGGTTGCCAGCTTGCCGTTGCCGTCGGTGTCAGCCAGTTTCTTGTCCCAGTAGCCCGGCTCGCCGCGCTGAAAGTCGGCGACGCGCGCACGCAGCATCAGGTGCGGGAAATCCAGATCGAAGTTGTGCGGCGGCACATACGGACACTTCGTCATGAAGCACATGTCGCACAGCGTGCAGGCCTCGATGACCGGCGCGAAGTCCTTGCTGTCGACGGTGTCCAGCTCGCCGGACTCCGACTCGTCGATCAAATCGAACAGGCGCGGAAAGGAGTCGCAGAGATTAAAGCAGCGCCGGCAGCCGTGGCAGATGTCGAAGACACGCCGCAACTCCGCATCGATCTTATCGGGATCGGTAAAATCCGGATTCTGCCAGTCGATGATGTGGCGCATAGGCGCGCCAAGACCGCCTTCCTGAGTCATCTGAAGGTCCCTTCCCCGTTTGCGGGGATTTATTATTGGTCTGATCGAACACCGGTGGTCTGAGGTCGGGGCGGCCGAAACAACCGCCCCGCGCCTTCAGTCGGTCTGAGCGACCTAGCCTTCGAGAGTGTCGAGGGCCTTCTGGAAACGGCCGGCATGAGACTTCTCGGCCTTGGCGAGCGTCTCGAACCAGTCGGCGATCTCATCGAAACCCTCATCGCGGGCGGCGCGCGCCATACCCGGGTACATGTCCGTGTACTCGTGGGTTTCGCCGGCGATCGCGGCCTTCAGGTTAAGGTCCGTGGCGCCGATCGGCTCGCCGGTCGCGGGGTCACCGACTTCCTCGAGGAATTCCAGGTGGCCATGGGCATGACCGGTCTCGCCCTCGGCGGTCGACCGGAACACGGCGGCGACGTCGTTGTATCCTTCGACATCGGCCTTCTGCGCGAAATAGAGATAGCGGCGGTTGGCCTGGCTCTCACCAGCAAACGCGTCTTTCAGATTCTGTTCTGTCTTCGTACCGGCAAGCGACATTGTCGTTCTCCCTGCTAGGCTGTCTGATTGGTGATACGTCTTGCCCCAAGGCGTGCCGGGGCCTGCCCATTATCTGGAATGGCTCTAAACTAATGTCAAGGTCGACCGTGTGGTTTTTTGCGCTATCGCGCAAAAAGGCTAGTCGTCGCTTGGGACTATCCTGACAACAACATCGACCTGCTCGATTGCCATACCGTCGGGCGGCGTCGGCAACGAGCCCATGGCGACATGGTCGCCGGGGATGTCGATCAGCTCCTGATCGGCCGTATTGTAGAAGTGGTGATGATGGCCGGTATTGGTGTCGAAGTAAGCACGCTGGGCATCAACCACGACTTGGCGCAACAGGCCGGCATCCGTGAACTGATGCAGCGTGTTGTAGACGGTTGCAAGCGACACCTTGACGCCCGCCTCCACGGCTTCGCGATGGAGGACCTCCGCAGTCACGTGCCGGTCACCGGCGCCATAAAGCAGCCCAGCGAGGTCACGGCGCTGACGGGTCGGACGCAGACCCGCGCCACGCAGGCGCTGGTCCAGATCATGAAGGGTCAGATATGCAGACATGGGGCAAATATAGGAGTGTTAATTGGAATTACTACAAAAAACGACGGGAACGTGATCGCTGACACGAAGAATGCCCGTTTTCATGCCAAAACTGTGCGATTCCACACAGTTTTTCGGTCTATTGGCCGGTTTTCAGCCGTTCCATGAGTTCACCGACGGTCGGCACGAAGCCGTTCGAGTACCAGGGATCGCTGGCGAAACGGAACGCGTTGTGGCCGGCGAACATCAGCTGGGTCTCGATATCGTCGGAGTGGCTGATGGTCTGCAGCGTCTTTTGAATGCAGTAGCTGCGGGGGTCCGGCTTCTTGCCGGTGGTGCCTTCGTCGTCGCACTTCCAGTTGGAGAAGCGGCACTGGGAAAGGCATCCCATACACTCGATCTGATCGGCGCGGATCTGCCCGGCCTTTTCCTCGGTCACGAACACCAGGGTTGAATCCGGCGTCTTCATCGGATCGTCGAAACCCTGTGCGATCCAGCCGTTGACGTGGGCAAGGTCGTGTTCGGTCAAGTAAATCGGCCGTTTCCTGGGCCCGAACGGAAACGCCTCCGTGTGATCGCCGACCGGCTCGGTCGTATAAGCGACCTGGCGGCTGTTCCGGTCTTTCAGTTCGCGCAGAAAGCTGTTCTCGACCGCCGAGGAATAGAATCCGGTCGGCGAGAAACGATTGAGATAGATATCGCCCTCGTGCAGCGTCAACAGACGCTGTTTCCATGCATCGGAAATCGGGCTTTCGACGGTCAACAGCGGACGGGTGCCGAACTGGAAGGCGATCGGACCGACTTCCGTGTTATCCAGCCAGTCCTCCCACTCATCGACCCGCCAGACGCCGCCGGCCATGAAGATCGGTGTCTGGGTAAGGCCGTGGTCGCGCATGGTGTTTCTCAGCTCGACAACACGCGGATAAGGGTCTTCCGGCTTCTCCGGATCCTCGACATTGGAGAGGCCGTTATGGCCACCAGCGCGCCACGGATCCTCGTAGACGACGCCGCCGAGCCACTCGGGGAACTTGTGGTAGGCGCGCTTCCAGAGGATCTGAAACGCCCGTGCCGACGAGACGATGGGATAGTAATAGACGCTGTAGTTGGCGCAGATCTGCGCCATGCGATAGGGCATGCCGGCGCCGCAGGTCACGCCCTGGATCAACCCCTTGGCCTTCTCTAGAACGCCGTGCAGGATCCGCTCGCAGGCCGCCATCTCCCACAGGACGTTCATGTGGATGGCGCCTTGGCCGCCGGCAAGCTCGTGGGCCACACGGGCCTGATGGACCCCGCCGGCGACCGCGTAGTCGACCAGTTCCTCGTGGCGCTCGCGCCGGTTCTTGCCGTGATAGGTCTGCTCGATGTAATGGCCGTCGTCGTCGAACGAATCCGCGTTGACGCCGGAGAACGTGCCAGCGCCGCCGGCCGCCGCCCAGGCGCCGGAACTCTCACCGTTCGAGACGGAGATGCCCTTGCCGCCTTCAATAAGCGGTAGAACCTCGCGACCCGAAATCCATACTGCGTTCAGCGATTTCACGCGTTTTCGTTCCCGGCCCCCGGGGTCACACCCATGTCACGGCACCGACCATCATGGCCATCGTCACAATGTAATGACGCCGGCACCCAAGCGCCAGCGCAAGATGGCACACTGAGCAGTCGCGCTGACAGGGGAAAGCGACCGTGCTTCAACAACTTAAGGACTCGAAATCGCCCCACATCGTCGCGATGTGGGGCGATCGAGTTGGTGGTTGAGTTGGTCAGCCTTCGGCGGCGACGCTTTCCTTCTCTTTATCGTCGCGTTCGCGGCGCGGGCGGCGCTCGCCGACCTCCTCGGTGATGTCCGCGCCCGTGGCTTGATCGACCACGCGCATCGAAAGCTTCACCTTGCCGCGGTCATCGATGCCCAGCACCTTGACCTTGACCTCGTCGCCTTCGTTGATGACGTCGTTCACCTTGGCGACGCGCTCGTTGGTCAACTCCGAGATATGGACCAGACCATCGCGCTTGCCGATGAAGTTCACGAACGCGCCGAAGTCGACGACCTTGACGACCTTGCCGTCATAGATCACGCCGACCTCAGGCTCGGCGACGATATCCTTGATCCACTTCTCGGCCGCTTCGGAAGCCTTGGGATCGGTCGCGGCAATCTTGATCGTGCCGTCGTCCTCGATATCGATCTTGGTGCCGGTGGTCTCGCAGATCTCGCGGATCACCTTGCCGCCCGAACCGATGACCTCGCGGATCTTGTCGGTCGGCACCTTGATCGTCGTGATGCGCGGCGCGAACTGGCTGACACCCTCGCGGCTGGAGCTGATCGCCTTGGCCATCTCGTCGAGAATGTGCATGCGCCCGTCGCGCGCCTGATTGAGCGCGGCGTGCATGATGTCCTCGGTGATGCCGGTGATCTTGATGTCCATCTGCAGGCTGGTGACGCCTTCTTCGGTGCCAGCGACCTTGAAGTCCATATCGCCCAGGTGATCCTCGTCACCCAGGATGTCGGACAGCACGGCGAACTGATCGTCTTCCTTGATCAGACCCATGGCGATACCGGCGCACGGACGGCGAAGCGGCACGCCCGCGTCCATCATGGCGAGCGACGAACCGCAGACCGACGCCATGGACGACGAACCATTGGATTCGGTGATCTCGCTGACCACGCGGATCGTGTACGGAAAGTCCTCCTTCTCCGGAAGAAGCGGATGCACCGCGCGCCAGGCCAGCTTGCCGTGCCCGATCTCGCGGCGGCCCGGCGAACGCAGGAACGACGCTTCGCCGACGCTATAGGGCGGGAAATTGTAATGCAGCATGAAGTGCTCGCGGTACTCGCCCTCGAGCGCGTCCATGATCTGCTCGTCCTGGCCGGTACCCAGCGTCGCGGTCACCAGCGCCTGGGTCTCGCCGCGGGTGAAAAGCGCCGAACCATGGGAGCGGGTAAGGACACCGACCTCCGCGACGATGGGGCGCACCGTCTTGGTGTCGCGTCCGTCGACGCGCGTTCCCGTGCTCAACGTCTTGTCGCGCAGGGTCTTCTTTTCAAGCGACTTCAGAATGGCCTTCAGATCGTTGGGGTCGACTTCTTCGTCGTCCGCCAACGCGTCCTTGGCGATCTGCTTGGCGGCCGCCACTTTGTCCTGACGCGCCAGTTTGTCCGGCTCGTCGAAGGCTTCCGACAGCGCAGCGCCGCACAACTCGCGAACCCGTTCTTCAAGCGCACTGTGATCGGGCGCCTCGGGCAGATCCCAAGGCTCCTTGGCACAGTCTTCAGCCAACTCGATGATCGCCTGAATCACCGGCTGGAACTCGCGATGGGCGAACATGACCGCGCCCAGCATGACGTCTTCGCTGAGCTCGTCGGCTTCGGACTCGACCATCATGACCGCGTCGGCGCGGCCGGCAACAACCAGATCCAGACGGCTGTCGCCCATCTGCTCCAGGGTCGGGTTCAAGACGTAGTCGCCATCGACGTAGCCGACACGGGCGCCGCCGATCGGCCCCAGAAACGGAATGCCGGAGATGGTCAGCGCTGCGGACGCGCCAACCAGCGCGACGATGTCGGGATCGTTCTCCAGGTCGTGGCTCAGGACCGTCGTGATGACCTGAGTCTCGTTACGAAAACCGTCAGCGAACAGCGGCCGGATCGACCGGTCGATGATGCGAGACGCCAGCGTCTCCTTTTCGGCCGGACGGCCCTCGCGCTTAAAAAAGCCGCCGGGGATCTTGCCCGCGGCAAAGGCCTTTTCCTGGTAATTCACGGTAAGCGGAAAGAAATCGATGCCTTCGCGCGGCTCCTTCTGGGCCACCGCGGTGCACAGCACCGTCGTCTCGCCGTATGTCGCCATGACGGCGCCATCGGCCTGGCGGGCGATCTTGCCGGTTTCCAAAACCAGCTTGCGACCGCCCCACATGATTTCTTTCCTGTGGGTGGTAAACATTATTCCTCGTTCCTTCCTTCTGCTTTCAGTGGCATGGCCAGGATCCGCCCCATGCGGATCGTGGCCCCGCCGCGCCGTGGTTTCGGACCATCGGCACGGTCGGTCGGTCTCTGATTCTGTCTTGCCATTAGCGTCGCTAGGCAGCGCGACAACCAGCAGACCGGCCTTTCGTGATCGGCCTTGGTCTCAGACAAACGACAAGGGGACGCCAAAAGCGTCCCCCATCGTGATCAGCGTCTGATGCCAAGACTCTTGATAAGCGTCGCATAGCGTTCATCGTCAATGCGACGCAGATAATCGAGCAAGCGGCGGCGGCGGCTGACCAACATCAGCAGGCCACGCCTTGAGTGCTTGTCCTTCTTATGGGTCTTGAAGTGATCGGTCAGGTTGGTGATCCGTTCCGTCAGGATCGCGACCTGGACCTCCGGTGATCCTGTGTCACCGTCCGCGCGGCCAAATTCCTTGACCAGCTCGGTCTTACGTTCTGCCGTGATCGACATCGTGGCTCCGTTTCTTGTCGAGATTAAACACGCGCAACGGCCGAACCGCTCCGTCGGCCACCTCGGCAATTGCTACCAGGCGACCGGACGCTGTGGCCCGGACCGTACCGCTTTTCTCTCCGGGTACCTGGATCGCCTGCCCGCAGGTAAGGCGGGTCGCGGCGGTTTCGCTCAAAGTCAGCGCCGGGATGTCGTCCAGCGCCGCCTCGACCGGCAACAGGTGCCCCGAGAGCGCGGGACTATGCCCAAACTGCTCCAGGGTTTCCAGAGAAATCGCCCGGTCCAGACCAAACGGCCCGACCCGGGT
>JBCCIS010000068.1 GCA_039028155.1 Pseudomonadota bacterium | reverse complement strand
GTTCTATCTGTGCCCCTTTCCCCCCTTGTGTGGCTACCCCCCACAAATGTTTTATTTTTTGCTTCTGTTGTTGGTGTGCCACCTCGTCAAGATTCCACATAACAACTATCCGCTCTAGGGCACGCTCTTTATCTGCGTTAGGCGACCCATTCGCTGACCGGCGCGTTGGCCTCGTCGAGCGGCTGGCAGGTGACGTCGACCAGTGACGGTCCGTCATGGGCGATGGCCTCGGCGAGCGCGCCGCGCAGGGCAGGTGGATTCTCAACCGACCAGGCCTTCAACCCGAAGCCTTCGGCGACCCTCGCGTGGTCGGTGCGGCTGAAGCTGGTGGCGAAGAAGCGGGCGTCATAGCGATGGCGCTGGCCGGCGCGGATCCATCCATAGTGCGCGTTGGCGACCACGACCAGTGTGACGGGCAGGTTGAGCCGCACCATGGTCTCCATCTCGCCCGCCGCCATGCCGAAGCTGCCGTCACCCATGACCGCGACGCACGGCACGTCGGGCCGCGCCGTCTGCGCGCCGATGATCGCCGGCAGAGCGTAGCCGAGGGCGCCGTGAGCGCGGTTCGAGATCAGGTGCCGTCCCGCGCGCGGCAGGGTGTAGTAGGCGGAAAAGTAGGGGCACGGTGTGCCCGGGTCGACCACGACGACACCGTCATCGGGCATGACGGCGCGCAGATCGGCGACCAGACGTTCAGGCCGGATCGGTGTCGCGTCGGCCTGGGCCAGCATGTCGAAGGCCGCGAACTTCGCCCGCCTGGCCTCCGCCACGATCGCCTGTGCGCCGGTCTCAGCGGTTGGCCCAGCGAGCTCGACCAGAAGCGCCTCAAGGATCAGCCTGACATCGCCGACGATCGCGGCATCCGGCTCATAGGTCGCGCCGATCACGGCGGGGTCGATATCGATCTGGACGATCTTGGCCTCGCCCGCCGCCGGGTATTGCCACCGTTCCGTCGTCACCGAACCGGCGCGGCAGGTAACGAAGACGACGAGGTCTGCCTGCTCGACGACCGCACGGGTCTCCGGCGTGCCACCGTTCGACCCGACGACGCCCAATGCCAGCGGATGGGTCTCCGCGATGGCGCCCTGGCCGGTGATGGTGGTGGCAACCGGCGCATCGAGGCGTTCGGCAAGCGACTGCAAGACGTCTTCAGCGCCGGATGTGACGACACCGCCGCCGCAGATGAAGATCGGCATCCGGGCGTCGGCGAGCAGGCTGGCGGTCCGCGCGATGGCGCGCAGATCACCCATCGGCCGTTCGGCCGGCACACGGCCGAAGGTCGGATCGCCGGCGACGTCGCCATCATCAACGGGGTCGCGCTGAACGTCGAAGGGCAGGCCCAGGTGCACCGCACCGGGCTTGCCGGACGTCGCTTCCTTAAACGCACGGCACAGGGTCGCGGGTATCTCGGCGGCGCGGTCGATGACATCGTTGTATTTGGTAATCGGAGCGAACAGCGCCTTTTGATCAAGCTCTGTCAGAGTGAACTTACCGCGTCCGCTGACCGCGATATCCGTCGTCATGGCGATCAACGGCACGGACGAGTCATTGGCTTCCGCGACGCCTGGCAGGATATAGGTCGCGCCGCCGCCGGACGGTCCCTCGCAGATGCCGACCCGGTTGGTCAGGCGCGCGTAGGCATCCGCCATATAGGCGGCATGGCGTTCGTCGCGGGTCAGGATGTGCGTGATGCCATGGTCAAGACGCGCCAGCGAATCGTAGAGTGGCAGGCTGGTATCGCCACACAGGCCGAAGACGTGCTGGACGCCATGGTGTTGCATAAGGCGCACGACAGCGTCGGCGCCGGTCATCCGGTTATCAAGATCGGGCACGGGCAAACTCAAACTGGGGAAAGGACGAGGTCGGCAAGGGTATCCGTGTCGCCATTCGACGTGCCTAGGGCATTGACGGCCCGATCAATAGCTTCGGCACGCTCCGCGCCGGTGATCGGCGCGGCGAGCGCGTGAAACTTCTGCTTCATAAAGGCATCGTCGAATGGATCGTCGGGATCGCCGTTGGCGGCGACAAGGTCGGTGGCGAAGCTCTGGCCATCGCGCAGTGTCACCTTGGCGCGGGCCAGCCGTTCGGCTGGGAAGCGGGCGTTGCAGGCATCGTCCTCACTCAGCCTGACCGCATCGCTGATTCTGGCAACCACGGGGTCGGTCAGCCCATCGCCGGTGATCTCGGCGGTGCCCAGCGTGCCCTTGACCAAGGCTGACGCGACCGGGAAGGGCAGGCTGTATTGCGCCTGCTCCGTATCGGCGGGGTGGCGCATGGCGAGCCGTGTCGCCTCGTGGAACGTCGCGACCTCGATCACGTCGATCGTCTCGGCATCGATACTGTGGTCGCGCTGCAGCTGCAGCGTCGCTTCGACCGCCGGCTGCGCCCAGCGGCAGACTGGGTAAGGTTTGACGTACTGATCGGTCATGTACCAGGTCGCGCCCAGATCGGACCATAGGTGGGCGAGATCGTCTGCCTCGGTGGTGATGGCTGGCGCGCCGGTGAAACCGTCAGCCGCCAGATAGGCGGACGAAACGCCGGCCATGGCGCCCCAGCCGGAGCCATCCTTCAGCATGGTCGGGTGATCGATGCAGCGCATCATCTGGCTGCGCGGCCCGTGGTATTCGGCGATGCCCAGCGCGTGGCGCGTCTTCTCGCGGTCGAGACCCATAAGGCGCGCGCCGAGCGCGGCGATGGCGACGCAGGTCCAGGCGCCGGAGGTATGGTAGTCGGGCACGCTGGCATGAAGCGCGATACCGGCCCGCGTGCCGATCTCATAACCCAGCACGAAGCAGGTCAGGAACTCGCGGTCGTCCATGGCGAAACCGTCGTCGTGATAGGCCAGAAGCGCCGGTAACACCGCGACGCCGATATGTCCCTTGGTGTCGCGCATGCCGTCATGGGCGTCGATCGCATCGATCGTCATGCCGCCGGCCAATGCCGCGCCGGCCGGGCTCGCCCGCCGGCCATCGAACAGCAGCCGGGCCGACGATCCACCGAACATCCGAACGGCGTGGTCGTGGATAATCCGCGACAATGGCGTCGCGCGCCCGCTCGCCGAAACGCCGATCAGGTCCAGCAGATGACGCCGCGCGGCGTGCACCACGTTTTCGGGCAAATCGTCAAAGGCAAGCTCGTGGGCGAAGGCCGGAACGTCAAAGGACGCTGCCGTTTCGAGTTGGGTCGCCATGGTCGCCAGGGCCTCCTTCAGGCGCTCTCAGTGTGACATCACAGTGCCGTGGTGTCTTGCTCGCCGGAACCGTACCCCGTCCTATGGCTGCGTCAATGGGCGAGACAGTGTTGAAGGCGATGGCCGCATCAGTCTTCTGGAATGAGACGGCTCTGCTGCTCTAGAACGCGCGCATCACAAGCACGGGTTGGCCACGGGAAGACGCGGCACCGAAAGTAGCTCGTCGATTGCCTCGGTGTGCCCTTCTTCACCCATTGCGGCGACGCGATTGATCATGTGCAGGAAATGAGGATTCTCGCATGCTTGTTCGGTGCCGGATTGGGCAAACCAGACTTCCTCCTGTGCCTGCCAATTTGCCTTGAACGCAACCAGGTCGTCATCTGACATCGGTACAAGCCAATTCTCCTGCATGAACGCCTCGATACGGTCGACCCCTGTCCTGAGTAACGTTAGTTGGTCTTGGTACCCAGCCGCATCACATCGCTCTGCATAGAAGACAGTTGTCGCATAGATCAGCCACGCACATTGTACAGCGCCAAGACCGCTCGCATCCCTGGACCACACTCGATAGTTATCGCCGTCGCGAATTTCGTCGACAATGACCGGGCCAGGCAGCCTGAAACGTCTGGTCTCCGCGCCTTCATCCGACGTCAGGTACTCAACCTCGACATCGGGCCGGTCGAGCAGCACGTCGTAGGCAGTTCCCCACTCGTCTGCGCTGGCGTCATGCACGAGGATTGTGAAGGCAAGCAAGGCCGCACCGGTGTGCGCGAGTCTCATGTCATGTCTCCAACAGTGGCCACGTGACCTCGGTCAGTAGGCCTACCTGTTCAGTAGAATGGGCATGTAACTCTAGATGCTTTCATGATGTCGGAATTTCATCTTGTGATTGCTGTCACGTGCGTATACGAATTTCTCAGTCAGGTCAGGCGGCGATGCACTGCAGCCGGATTCACCCACGATACCGTTGCGACTTTGGAGAGATGTTGGTCTAGCCCAGATCCGTCAGGAATAGGCGTAGCCATCCGGCACATCGTCGAGGTTCTCTCCGGCTAGATAATCGGCGATGGCCGCGCGCATCGAAGCGACATCGCTGCGGTCATAGTGGCCGGGATAGACTGCCGTTGCCGGCAGGGCCGCCATGCGCGCCAGCGAGTCGCGGAAGGCCGAGCGGTCGGCGTCGTCGCTGACATCGGCCGGTTCCCCGTCATAGACGTAACCGTCGTTCCAGATGAATGCTTCGCCGGAAAAGAAGACACCGGTCGCCTCTTCAAACAACCCGCTCGCGCCAGCCGTGACACCCGGCAGATGCAGCACGTCGAACTGTCGGTCGCCCAGGTCGATCCGGTCGCCTTCCTCCAGAAGCCGGGTCGGTGTTGATGCGGGCATGACATAAGTGGCGGGGTCGAAGCCGTTGTGGGGCAGGGCGCGAAACGCGCCGCCCAGATAACGCTCCGCCGCGGTGTTGTGGCGCGTCGGATCGGTAACCCTGGAAGCGTCCGCACGGTGGATCAGCCGTTCGTCGAACTGGTGAAGGCCGCCCGCATGGTCGTAGTAACCGAGCGAGGCGAAGGCCAAAACCGGCTTGTCGGTGACGCTGTCGACAAACAGCCGCAGCGACCGGACGCCCAGCCCTGTCTCTACAAGCAGGCAGCGTTCCGAGCCCTCGACCAACCAAATGTTGCCGCCACCGTAGCCGTGGACATGGACTTCGCGAATGCGCCGCACGCCGTTCTCGTCGCTATCCTCGATGGCGAACCATGTGTCGTCGGCGACCGGCAGGTCACCTTTTGCCGGGATTGGCTCCATGATGACCTCCGTCTGTAAGGTCCAGCACACGTTTTGAGCAATCTCCTCTTGGGACGCGACCGTGACAACTGTGTCAACGGAAGTCAATTGAAGCAGGGCAATCGGCCTCAATCGATGGCAATGTTAAGGCGCATCGGACATTCCGTCGCCGGCAACACCGCACGACCGTTCGCCAGATCGAAGTCCAGGGTGGTGTCACCGAGTTTGGCGCGTGCAGGCCTTGCTCCGCCGTCGACCGCAAGCTCGACCCAGCGGCCGTTGTCACCAGCAGGAACGAAAACCGAGCATTCAGTTGCCGTCAGGTGCAGATGGTGCAGTCGGCCCGCGACGTTCGTGGTGAATGTCACGCCATTCTCAGCCTTCACCGTCAACGCATCCCCAGTGACTTCCACCGTTGCCTCGCCGGCCGGCGTCAGCATCGGTCCCATTCGGTAGGATTCGCCGTCGCGCCGCGTCACGGTCCAACCCTGCCATGGGTTGACGTCGGAGAGCTCGGCGGTGGCGACGTAGGCCATGAGCGCGCCCCAGGTGTAGAAGAGGTCGGTGTCCGGCTGGTCGTCGGCCTGGCCCGAGGTGCCGTTGAAGTTCTCGCCGCAGATGCGGGCGCGTTCCCAGTTGGCCATGAAGATGCGGTAACTGGAGTCGGCGACCTCGCGCGCGGCATCGTCGAGTCCGTAGCGGCGCAGGCCGTAATAGGTCAGGAAATTGAGCGGCGGCCAGGTGCGCCCGCGCCAGTAGACGTTGTCGTGGAATGCCGGGTCGTCGCGGGTCACGGCCGGCAGCATGTGATCGCCATGGAAGGCGTCGCGGTTCATGAGCCAGTCGTCGACCATCTTCCGGGCCTGTTCGGCGGTCGCCGCGCCGCAGACCAGCGGGAAGAAGCTGGTCGGCGCGATCGAATCGGTGAACTTGCCGGACCACAGGCGGTTGGCGAAGACCTGGCGGTCGTCGTCCCACAGCTGATCGCGGATGCGTTCCTTGAGGCCGGTCGTCAAGCGGTCCAGGCGGTCGGCGTCGTCCAGGTGGCCGAGCGCGCGGGCGATGTGGGCGAGGGTCTCGCCGTCCAGCGCAACGAAGCTGTTGAGCGCGACGTCCTCGCAATCGAGCGTATGGACGTCTTCCATCAAGGTCGCTTCGTCGTGGATCGGCGAGTTGTCCATCATGGACTCGTCCTTGGCCGCGAGTTTGGTGCCGCGATAGAGGCCGGTGCCGACGGGCGAGGTGCCGAACTCCAGAAGGCCGTTCTTGTTGCCGTCACGCTCGCGCCACCACCAGTCGTGATTGCTCTTCAGGACCGGCCAGGCGTCTTCAAGGAAACGGCGGTCGCCGGTTCTGAGGTAGTGGCACCATGTGGTGAAGCCGACGACGGGCGGCTGGGAACGGTCGACCCAACTGTCGTTGCCGGTCAGGAGACAGGGCAGGTTGCCGGCCTCCGCGACGCCGTCGAACACGGCCTTCTGGTTCTCGTGGCCGAGATTGGCGTCGAACAGGCCGCCCATCATGCCGTGATAGACGACGTCGTTGAGCCAGACGCCCCAGCCGCCGAACTTCTGGGCGACCCAGTTGCGACTGAGCGAGGTGTACGGGCGTTTGTTATGGATATCGAAGACCGTGTTCCATGCAACGCAGTCGCGCACCGCATCCAGCGCACCGGCGAACTGGCCGGTGTGGTGCGCGGGCATGGGTTCTGGCTGTGGCACCTTCAGTGCGTCGATGAGTTTGGCCGAGGCTTCTTTGCGGGTCGGCGCATGGGTCAGCGCGACCTCGAACTCCGCCATTTCCTCGAGATTGTAGCGCAGCACACCGAGCGGACCGCTGGTGCCGCGTGAGGCCAGGTAGAAGTAACCGTTTTCTTCGTACTCCTGCTTCAGGTCGTCGAAACTGCCGTGGAAGGTCGCCATGAGAGGAAAGCGTGGACCGCGCACGACGATGTCGCCATGGCCGGTCCACAGCGCCATCTCGGTCGAGTCGGGGTCGTAGGACCAGATGTGTTCGCCGTCATGCGCATGCTCGTCGCGCCACAGGCAGACCAGCAGCCAGAATCGGAGGCCCCATTCGCCGAACGCCAGCGTCTTCCAGCCGATCTTCAGAACGTCATCGTCGTCCTTCGATAGGCGCACAGCGAGTTTGGTGCCCGCGTGCTCGATATCCAGCGTGATGTCGGTGGCATCGACCGTGCGCGGTCCCAGCGTCACGCCGTTGCGGTGACCGGGCGGCAGCCGCGTGAACGTGCCGGCGGCATCGGAGTAGGCGGCGAGCCCGACATGCACGCCGCTTGGCAGATGCACGAGCTCGGCCGGATAGACGGCATCCCACGTGTTCCAGGCGCGATGGTCGGGAACGGACCGTTCGCTCATGACACCGTCCAGTGGCCGAGGACCTCGTCGGTCGTGCCGATCTCAATCTGGTCCTCGAAACGGCGGTAGACATGTTCCATGGTCGCCGCGTGGGAGGCGGGGTTGGAGCTACTGACTGCATCGGATGGGATGATGACGCGGTAGCCGAAGTCCATCGCGTCCATCACCGTGCCGAGCACGCAGACGTCGGTCTCGACGCCCGTACAAATGACGGTCCGGCAGCCCATGTCATCCAGCATCGTGCGGAACGCCTCAGTCTTGAAGATCGAATAGGTCGGTTTGTCGGCGACCAGTGCCGGCGGCACGTAACGGGTGAGAGCGTCGACCACGTCGATCATGGTGGCGTCCATCACCGCCGTGGTCACGCTGGTCCATCTTTCGTAATAGACGCGCCAGTGGCCTTCCGCGTCATCGGCGTGCTCCGGTGTTGTGAAGCGCGTGAAGATGGAGCGTGACGGCGCATGCTCGGTCAACCGCACGATCTGCGGCAGGATCTCGGGGATGGCCGGCGTATGCCAGTCGGTCTCCTCGGCGAACAAGCGCTGGACGTCGACACAAACGTGAACGGCATCCGGCCCGATCGGTTTGACTTGTTGTTTCATTCAACGACCACGGTGTGTTCGGGCGACCAGGTCAGGCTGACTGATTCGCCGGGCTGATAGAGACTGGTTTCGCGGTTTTGTTGGAAGACGCGGAACTCCTGGCTGCCGGCCTCGACAAGGTAGGTCACGCTGCTGCCGGAATAGACGGCCTGGCGCACGGTGCCAGTCAGCGCGTTCATGGTGCCGGGCGCCGGGTCGCCGGCGCTGACATGGAACTTCTCGGGCCTGACGGCGAGTGTCACCGCGGCTCCCGCCACGGGCAGGGCGCCGCTTGTGCGGATGGTGCCGAACGGCGTTTGGCCGACTTCACCTTGGCCGACGCTTTTGCCTTCGATGAAGTTCGCATCGCCCAGAAAACTTGCGGCGAAGCGGGTTCGCGGGTGCTCATAGATATCGTCGGGCTCGCCGACCTGGACCAGCTTGCCTTCATTGATAATCGCGATCCGGTCGGCCAGCGTCAGGGCTTCCTCCTGATCATGCGTCACAAAGATGGTCGTGATGCCGACCTTGCGCTGGATCTGTCGCAACTCGATCTGCATGTCCTGGCGCAGGCGTTTGTCGAGCGCGCCGAGAGGTTCATCGAGCAACAGGACCTTGGGATCGGTGACCAACGCGCGCGCCAGCGCGATGCGCTGCTGCTGGCCGCCGGAGAGCTGGCGCGGTTTGCGCTCTTCCATGCCGGCAAGCTGCACCAGCTCCAGCATCTGGCGCACACGATCGGCGATCTCGCTTTTCGAGACGCTGCGCACGGACAGGCCAAACGCGACGTTGTCGTACACGGTCATGTGCGGGAAGAGCGCGTAGTTCTGGAACACCATGCCGATGTTGCGTCGGTGCGCCGGGATATGCTCGACCGAAACGCCGTCGATGGTGATCTCGCCGCTATCCGGTTCGACGAAGCCGGCGATCGCGCGCAACAACGTCGTCTTGCCGCTGCCGCTTGGTCCCAGCAGGGCATAGAACGAGCCGTCGGGGAAGTTCAGCGAGACGTCGTCGAGTGCCGCGACATCGCCGTAGAACTTGTTGACTCCTTTGGCGTCGACCGCGCTCATCGCTCACCGCCGAAGCGCGAGAAACGCGCGAACAGGAGAAGCAGGCCCATCGAGATGAAGATAACGATGGTCGATATGGCATTGACCTCCGGTGTGAAACCCTTGCGAATCGCCGAATAGATCTCGACCGGCAGGGTCGAGACGCCGGGCGGCGCCAGGAAGTATGAGATGACGAACTGATCGAATGACACGGCGAACGCGAACAGCGATGCCGCGACGATGCCGGGCGCCATCAGCGGCACGCTGACGCGCAGGAACCGTTGCAGCGGTGTCGCGCCCAGGCTGGCCGCGGCCTCCTCCAGTTCAGGGCCGAAGCTGGCGAGGCGGGCGCCGACCACAACGATGACATAGGGCAGAGAGAGCGCGACATGGCCCAGCAGCATGGCGTGCAGGCCGCGCCCGATGCCGGTCCAGAAGAACATGATCAGCATCGATGTGCCGATGATGAGCCAGGGAATCGTGATGGGCGGGAACAGCAAGAGCTGCAGGATAGTGCGGCCCCGGAAGCGGTAGCGTGCGAAAGCGAAGGCGGCCATCGTGCCCAGCGTCGTCGCGATCACGGTGTTGGCAAGCGCGACCCATAGGCTGTTCAGGCCGGCGGTGATCAGTCGGTCATTGCCCGACAGCTCCACATACCACTTGAAGGTGCCGCGTATCGGCAGTTCGTAGAGCACGGACTCGTTAAAGCTCATCAACGCCAGCACGAAGATCGGCAGGTAGAGGAAGATCAGCACCAGCACCAGAAACGACCGGCCGACCCAGTCCCATGTTCGCGCCTTGAGCCTCATGCCGCCCTCAGATTGTTGCGCAGCAGCGGATAGGAGACACCGAGGATGATCAGCACGATCGCGAGCAGCACGAAGGAGAGTGCCGCGCCGAGCGGCCAGTTAAAGACCACCGTGAACTGATCCTCGATCACCGTGCCCAGCATGGTGCCCTGGCGGCCGCCCAGAATGCGCGGTTCGAAGAACGAGCCGATCACCGGCACGAAGATCAGGATGGCGCCGGCCGCCAGCCCCGGCACGGCAAGCGGTAGAATGATGCGCCGCAGGATGGTGAAGGCCGAGGCGCCCAGGCTGCGCGCGGCCTCGATCAAGCTATCGTCGATCGCTTGCAGCGACAGATAACAGGTCAGGATCATGTATGGCAGGTAGGAATGGACCAGGCCGATGATGATGGCGTTATAGGAATCGGCCAGATCCAGCACCGGCAGGCCTGGCGCGACGAAATGGATGGCGCTGTCGAGGATGCCCTCCGGCCGCAGGACGATGGTCCAGGAGAAGACGCGCACCAGGGCGTTGCTCCAGAACGGCAACACGACCAGGAGAAAGAGCGCCTCGCGCCACCGACCGGGGACGCGCTTGGCCAGTACATAAGCGGTCGGAAAGCCGATCAGAATACAGATCAGCGTGACGTGTACGCCCATCATCAACGAACGCCATGTCAGGTCGTGCAGATAGGCCTTTTCGAAGAACGCGCCGTAGTTCTCAAACGTCAGCTCAGGCTGCCGGTTGCCGAACGGGGCATCCGTCAGGAAGCTGAAATAGAGCATGGCCGAGAGCGGCAAGAAGATGGTCAGCGTCAACCACAGATAGGCGGGCGCGGTCAGTCCGAAAACGGCCCAGCGTCGACGCGTATCAACTCTCACGTTCCCGCCGCCCCCTCAGCGCATCAGGAAAAGAAGGGGAGAGGGCGCTGCCCTCTCCCTCATCACCGCCTTTACTCGGCGTAGTACGCCTTGGTCTCCTGCCAGAGTTCCAGGAACTCTTCGCGCTTGCCGTCGCTTAGCGGCGCCATGAACTGAAGGTTCTTGGTTGCTTCGGGATCGCCCAAAACCTGCCGGTTAAAGGCGTCTTCGGGCAGCTGGTTCATGGCAACGCCGTTGGCGGAGGCGGGCGCGCCGACTTCGGTGTCCCAGCGCACGTAGTGTTCCGGGCTCACCATGAAATCGATAAACTGGTAGGCGCCGTCCGGATTGGGCGCGTCGGTCGCGATCGACAAGCCGTCGAGCCAGCTGATGGCGCCTTCTTCGGGGATCAGGAAGCCAATCGGCAGGCCGAACGCCTTGGCGCTGCGCGAGGCCGAACCCGACCAGTAGATCGCAACGTCGAAGGAGTCAGCGCTGAACTCCTTGTTCCACTCGTCCTCCGACGACCAGAAGGTGCGAATCTGGGGCTTAAGCTCACGAAGCTTCTGGCGAATGGACTCCATATCCTGGGGATCGTTCATGTTCTGACCGGTCGCGAGCGCCGCCAGGTAGACGTTCTCCACCGCGTCATCGCGGATGCCGACACGGCCTGCATAGGCGGGATCCCACAGGATGTCGATCGAGTTACCGGGGTCGACTTCGTCGGTGTCATAGGCGATCGATGTGACGCCCCAAGTCCAGGCGATGCCATAGAGCTCGCCGTCATAGGTGAACTCCGTCGCGTCACGCAGGCCCGGCGACAAATCGGCGAAGTTGCTGATCTTTGAGGAATCCATCGGCTGGATCAGACCTTCCTCGGCCGCCTGCTGGGTGAACGCGCTGTTGATCAAGACGACGTCATAGGCGCCGGGACTGGTCCTGAGCTTGGTCAGCATCTCCTGTTCGGAGTTGAAGTTGTCGTGGACGACGGTAAGACCTGTCTGCTCCTCGAACATCTCGACCGCCCAGGCTTCGTCGGTACCATAACCCTGCCAGTTCAGGACCCGGACCTCATCGGCCATGGCGTTGGCACCGGCCAGGCTTGCCCCGGCAAACGCGGCGGCGACAAGCAGGTTTTTCAAACGTGCCATGCGACACTCCTCCCTTGGTGAAGCCGGCGCTGCCGCCGGCCAAGACATTGGCTGGCGCACCGAGGCCACGAGTGTCCTGCCCAGCCGGTTGCTCAACCAGGCCGCATCGCGTTTTCGGTGCCTGATGGGACGGTTACATGGTGGTTTCAGCGAGTCAACGCGAGGCCGTGGCAAGGCAGCACGCAATGCTCATCGTGAAGGCCTTGACCGCCGCGCCTCGCGCCGGAATGCTCACGGTCGATGACCTCAGGAAAACCACCTCAAGATCAGCAACCGTCCGGGTCCGGCCTTGTTGGATGTGGCGCCCAGCGTATCGGGTTTGCTGTAAGGTTCCGGGTATGAGCAACACCTTCGATCAGGTCGCCCGCTACCTGATGCCGTTCACCGACGCGGACCAGGCGTTGAACCGCGTTCGGGAGATTTATGACGCGGGTGTCGACGACGTCCGCCGTCGCTTCGCCGGCTATCTTGCCGGGGACGCCGAGGAACCGGGTGAGGCGCCCTGTTACCCCTATGCCGGGATCGTCATTGATCAGGCGGATATCCATCGTGGCAGTGAGCGTTCCTTCGGTATTCTGCGTGGCGCCGGTGCGTTCGGGACGACGCTGACGCGGCCCGATCTCTTCAATGGCTACTACCGCGAGCAGTTCGAGCTGCTCATCACCAACTACGAGCGGCCGATCTGGATCGGACGCAGCATGCAGCCGATACCGCTGCCCTTCGTCATAGAGGAGGCGACCGCCGACCTGACGGCGGAGCGGGTGCGTGACCTGAACAGCCGCTTTCATATGCCGGACTTGTCGCGCATCGACGACACGGTCGCCAATGGCACACACACGGCACCGCCGGGTCATCCCGAGCCGCTTTCGCTGTTCACGGCGTCGCGGGTGGATTTCTCCTTGCTTCGCCTGCGCCACTATACCGCGACGTCGCCGGAGCACTTCCAAAGTTTCGTGATGTTCACGAACTATCAGCGCTACGTCGACCGGTTCATCGCCTATGGCCGCCAACAGGTCAGTGAAGGCGGCGACTACACGGCGTTTGTCGAGCCGGGCAACGTGATCCATCCGAATCCGAAGCTCAGCGCCGACTCACCATCGGGCGAGGCGCCGCCACATCTGCCACAGATGCCGGCCTACCATCTGGTCCGCGAAGACGGCGACGGCATCACGCTGGTCAACATCGGCGTGGGACCGTCGAATGCCAAGACCATCACCGATCACGTCGCCGTTCTAAGACCCCATTGCTGGCTGATGGTCGGCCATTGCGGCGGCCTGCGGCTGACCCAGCGTCTGGGAGACTATGTCCTGGCCCATGCCTATGTGCGCAGCGATAACGTGCTGGACGAGGATCTGCCCGGCTGGGTGCCGGTGCCGCCGATCGCCGAAATCCAGATCGCGCTAACCGCCGCGGTGTCGAGTGTCACCGGGCTCGAACGCCACGAACTCAAGACACGGCTGCGCACCGGCACGGTGGTCACGACCGACGATCGCGATTGGGAGCTGCGCCATCACGAGCTCGCGACACGCTTCAACCAGTCGCGCGCTATCGCCATCGACATGGAATCGGCGACCATCGCCGCCAATGGTTTCCGATTGCGCGTGCCCTACGGCACCTTGCTGTGTGTCTCTGACAAGCCGCTTCACGGCGAAATCAAACTGCCCGGTATGGCCGATGCGTTCTATCGCGAGCGGATCAGCCAGCACCTGCAGATCGGTATCGCGACCCTGACCAGCCTGCGCGAAGCCGGCGTCGAGTCATTGCATTCGCGCAAGCTGCGCAGCTTCGACGAACCGGCATTTCGTTAGAGGTCTCGCTGGCGCCGGACCTAATAATCTCGCAACAGCGAACCGAAGCCTTCGACTTGGTCGTTGAGACCGGCAAGACGCAGCGCGTGCCAGGAGATCGCCTGGTTGCTGGCGACGACCGGCTTACCGAGGTCGCGTTCGAGCTGGTCGATAATGCCGGCGGCACGCATGCCGGTGCATGAGATGAAGAGCGCATCCGCGTCGCCAGCACTGCCTATATCCAGTGCCGCCGCGCGGATCGAGTCCGGTGTCACGCGGCAGATATCGTGGTCGGTCTCCTGCTTGAACGCCGCGCAGGCAACGATCTCGAAGCCCTGGCCCTCGATGAAGGCCGCCAGGCGCTCGTTCACCTCGTCAATATAGGGGGTGATGACGGCGAGGCGTTTGGCGCCAAGTGCCTTCAGGCCGGTCAGGCTTGCGGTGATCGGGTTGGTCACGGCTGCCTTTGGCTGGGCCTGATGGATCAGTTCTGCAACACGGTCCGGGCCAATGGTCATGGCACCAGACGTGCAGCCATAGGCTATGACGTCCAGATCCTCGCCGGGCATGATAAGTTCCGTCGTCGCGGCAAGGTGGTCGGCCATGGCGCCCAGGGTCGCGAGGTCGACGCGCGGGGCGAACGGAATGCGGGTGCTGTAAATGCCGACACCAGGCAACGGCAGGTAGGTGCGCATTTCGCCTTCGATCACCGGGTCGGTCACCAGTGTGATAAGTCCGATTGTCGCCCGCGCAGCGCTGCGTTCCATATGGTCGCAAGGCAAGGTCCGCCACGCTTCGTGCGGGGAAGCGGGTGTCACGTCATGAAGGGCTTTGGCCATAGATTGTCTCCCGGCGGGTGTCCGTACACCGCGTCGGGGCAGCATAGCACCGATCAGTTGCCGCCGTCGAAACTGTAGCTGTCCATGTCGAAGCGCGGCTGGCCGGTGGCCGAGGTCAGACCGCCATCGGCGACTAGGGTCGTGCCGTTGACGAAGCTTGCGTCGTCTGATGCCAGGAAAAGAATGCCGGCGGCGCATTCCTCCGGCGTGCCGACGCGTCCGAGCGGATTCGATTTGTTGTAGGTCTCGCGCATGCCTGGATCGCTTTCGAGCGAGCCGAGCATGCGTTCTGTACCGATCGGGCCGGGGCAGATCGCGTTGGCACGGATGCCGTAGCGGCCGACCTCCCAGGCAAGACATTCTGTGAGGTTGATGATCGAGGCCTTCGCCGCGTTGTAGGTCGCCCAACCGGGATCACCGCGCAGGCCGGAGATCGATGCCATGTTGACGATGGCGCCACCGCCGGTGGTCTTCATCCGGTTGACCGCTTCACGGCAACAGATGACCGTCGACAAGACATTGAGACGCCACAGCCGTTCCCAGTCCGCGCTCTCCAGGTTCTCGATCAGGCCGAACATGCTGTTGCCGGCGATGTGGAGTGACACGTCGAGGCGGCCGGCGTCGTCATCGATCTGTCGGAACAGCCGTTCGAGGTCGTGTTCGACCATGACATCGGCGACAACGGCGGTAACTTCGTGGCCGGCCTCGGACAACGTCCCGGCCACCGCTTTCACGTCGTCCGGCTTGAAGTCGGCGGCGAAGACCTTGGCGCCCTCGCGGGCCAGGCGTTCGACGCAGGCCTTGCCAATCCCATTGCCGCCGCCCGTTACGAGAGCGACCTTGCCGTCAAATCGAGCCATCATCTCATCCCCTCTCAGGCGCGCGCCAGCTTGCGCTCGGGATCGAAAAAGGGCAACGCGACGACATCCGCCTGGCATGCGCCGTCGGCTGTCTCCACGGTGACCCGGTTGCCGATCTCGCACGCGGGCGACACCAGCATGGCAAGCGCGATGCTGGCCTCGACGCTCGGCCCCCAGATCGCGCTGCTGATCAGGCCGGCCTCGCTGCCGTCGGCCATCACGCGATCGCCGGATTTGGCGACCGTTTCGCCATCCAGCTTCAGGCCGGCAACACGACGGCTCGGGCCGGATTGTCGCAACGGTTCCAACGCCTCGCGCCCGACGAAGTCGCGCGACCAGTCGAGCATGCGCTCCCAGCCCAGCTCGAACGGGCTGGTGGTCCAGTCGATCTCGGCGCCGATGTTGAGGATCGCCGCCTCCATGCGTCGGATGTTCATCGCCTGGCTGCCGCACAGCACCATGCCCAGGGGCTCGCCTATCGCGCGCAGGCCCTGGTAGACGTCGAGCGCCTGACCGACATCGACATGAATGTCGTAGCCGAGCTCGGCGGTGAAGCCGGTGCGCGTTACCACCGTCTCAACGCCACACACCCGCCCTTCGCGCATGGTGAACCAGGGCATGGCGTCGAGGTCGATATCGCTGACCTGTCTCAGGATGTCGCGCGATTGCGGACCCTGGATGGCGCACAGATGAATTTGATCGAGATAGGAGCGGACGGCCACATCGAGCCCGGTCGCGTTTGCGGCGAGCCAGACTTCGGCCGGACCGGGACCGCCGACCCACCAATATCGGTTCTCGTCGAACATGGAGAGCACGCCGTCCTCGACCACGCCGCCATGCGGATAGAGCAAGAAGGCAAAGAGGCTCTTGCCCGGCTTGAGTGGGTCGAGCTTGCGCGGCACGGTGCGTTCGATCAAGCGTCTGGCATCGGGGCCCGTGATCTCAACGACCTCCTCACCGGTGACGTCCCACAGACCGGCGACGCGGCGCATCGACCGATACTCCTCGAGCGAGTTGGTGAAGACATCGGGTTTCAGATAGGTGTTGTGGACCTTGAAATCCGTTGTCAGTTCACTGATGACCGGCCAGAACGCCGTGCGTTTCAGCCCATCCTTCAGCCGGTTGGCGCGTGGCGTGAAGGGCGGTCCGTCAATCACCAGGTTGACGTTGGTGCGCTCCAGCATGGGGACTATCCGTTAAAAGTTGACGTAGCGGGTCGCCGCGTGGGGTTCCAGCAATCGCGTGTGCTGGGCGATCGCGTCCGGGGAGAGATCGCTTTCCGGTGGATCCTCAAGCCGCAGATTGCCCGTGTGCTTGCCGCGCACCAGCATGGCGGAGACCGGTGGGCCCGCCGTATAGTGGATCGCGCCGGGCAGATACCGGATGCACATGCCGACACGCGGCCGCGTCGTCGTGTTGGGACCGGAGCCGTGGGCGAGCAGGGCGTGATGCAGCGACATCTCGCCGGGTTTCAAAATGTCATTCACGGTCACCCAGTCCTTCAGGTCGATCTTCACCGTCTGGCCGTGCGACAGCATGTTGTCGGAGGCATAGGTGTTTTCGTGATCGACCAGATCGAGCCGATGGGTGCCCAACGCGAACTGCATGCAGCCGTTCTCGAGGGTCGCATCGGTGAGCGCGAACCAGGCGGTGACAATGTCGCGCGGCTCGAGATACCAGTAGCCGGCATCCTGGTGCCAGGAGATGTGCCGGCTTTCACCGGGCACCTTGCGCCAAACGTCGGCGCTCATGACCAGGATGTCCGGCCCGACGATGCGCTCGACATGGTCGAGGATACGGGGATCACGGACCAGCCGGTCCATCCAGGTGAACAGCAGATAGGACTTGTAGTACCAGGGGTGTTTGACCGCTTCGACGTCGGCGTCGCTGACTGCGTCGAGCTGCGCCAGCAGGGTCGCGGCTTCGTCTTCCGGAATGGCGCGGATCGGTCCGACGCAGCCCAACTCGTTATAGGAATCGAATGTCATCGTCGGAACGTAGCTCATGGTCTCGTCACCGTTGCGATTCGCGCCAAGTGTGGTCTATGTACGTCAGCAAGATAATGCCGCCACAAGGTGGTTCGGCTTTCCTTTATCAGCATAAAATTGCGCATGATTGGCGACCTCATTAACTATCTGCCAAGCCTCTCCAAAGTCTTGGTATAGTCTTGTGTATCTTGCTGATTTCTTAGCATAATCGTGCGACACGAAGAAGCCTGAACCGCGCCCAGAGACGGGCGGTCGACAACCAAGAGGTCATGCACATGGGCAAGTTCTACTTCGACGATGATGCCGATCTGACTCTGCTCGACGGCAAGACCGTCGCCATCATCGGCTACGGCAATCAGGGCCGGTCCCAGGCGCTCAATATGAAGGACAGCGGTGTCAATGTCGTTGTCGGCAATATTGAGGACGAGTACGCAGAGACGGCGCGGGCCGACGGCTGGGATCTCCAGACCATCGAAGATGCCGCGGCGGCCGGTGACGTCCTGATGATGCTGACGTCGGACGACAGCCAGCCGGAGGTCTATGAGAACTGGGTGAAGAAGAGCCTGAAGCCGGGCGATGTCATGAGTTTCGCCCACGGCTTCAACATCCACTATGGCGAGATCACGCCGTCACTCGAGATCGACGTGGTGATGGTGGCGCCGCGCATGCTGGGCGAAGGCGTGCGCGCGACGTTCCTGGAGGGCAGGGGGTTCCCCAGCCTGATCGCCGTCGCCCAGGACGCCAGCAGCAATGGTATGGCGATGTGCCTGGCGATCTCCAAGGCGATCGGCTCGACCAAGATGGGCGTGCTCGAGTCCAGCTTCGAGGAAGAGGTGCTGATTGACCTCTTCGAGGAACACCAGCCCGGCCTCTACGCGCTGCGCTGCATGTACGAGGCGCTGGTCGAGGCCGGCTGCTCGCCCGAGGCGGTCATGCTTGACCTCTATGCCTCCGGTGAAGGCGTCAAGTTCGCCGAGTACGGCCGCGACCTCGGCGCCTTCGAGAGGATGAAACGTACGTCGGTCACCGCCCAGTTCGGTCACCTCGTCTGGTCGAAGCAGTACTTCGACCACGACAAGACCATGGATGGCATGCGCGAGATGCTCGCCAACATCAAGGACGGCAGCTTCATCAGGGCGCTGAAGGCAGAAAAGGAAAAGAACCAGAAGGCGATCGAAGAAGTCTGGAAGGACAACAACGCGCACGAACTCATCGAGAAGGAGCACACGCTCTATCAGCTTCTCGGCCGCCGCCCCAAGGACGCGCCTCCGCCGGGCGACGAGACCTGATAAGACGGTTCGGGCTGTGACCCATCGTTATCGCCTGGGCATCGACATCGGCGGAACGTTCACCGATCTGCATGCGATGGACGAGGCGACCGGCGCGCTCTATGCGCTGAAGACGCCGTCGACGAAGGGCGACCCGTCAGACGCGGTCGCCGCCGGTATCGAGGAACTGCGCGAACGGTTCGCGATCGAGCCGGGCGATATCGCCTACTTCTCCCACGGTACGACCTTGGCCGTGAACACGCTGCTGGAGCGCAACGGCGCCAGGGGCGGCGTTCTGATGACCAAGGGTTTCACCGATACGTTGGAGCTGCGCCGCCTGCGGCTTTCCAAGGCAAACGACTTCTTCGTGCCGAAGCCGGTGTCGCTTGTCCCGCGCCGCCGCGTCAGACCGGTCGACGAGCGGATGCGCGCCGACGGTCGTGTCCTGAGGGCGATCCGGCGCGAGGATGTGGAGGCTGAGGTCAAGGCTCTTGTCGCTGACGGTATCGAGACGCTGGCCGTCTGTTTCCTGCACGCCCATCAGAACCCGGCCCATGAACAGGCGGCGAAGGCCTGGATCGCGGAGAGCTTCCCCGACCTCTACGTTTGCACCTCCTCGGAAATCTGGCCGCAGCAGCGCGAGTACGAGCGGACGCTGATCAGCGTCATCAACGCCTATGTCGGCGGGCGCATGAAGGCCTATTTCAACACGTTGGAAGAACGCACCGCCGATCTGGGAATGACCTGCCGGGTCTTCTCGACCAAGTCGAACGGCGGCGTCATGAGTGTGGCGAGCGCGGCCGACCGGCCGGTGGAAACGCTGTTGTCGGGTCCGGCGTCAGGGGTCATCGGCGCGGCCTATATCGGCCGGCTGATGGGCGAGCCCAATCTCGTCACCATCGACATGGGCGGTACCAGCGTCGATGTCTCGATCGTGCAGAACGAGATCCGCTATGCGACTGAAAACACAATCGGCGACTATCCCGTCATCATGCCGGCGGTCGACGTGTCGGCCATCGGCGCCGGCGGCGGGTCGATTGCCTGGACCGACGCCGAAGGCGTGTTGAAGGTCGGTCCGGAAAGCGCCGGCGCCGATCCCGGCCCCGCCTGTTACGGGCGCGGCGGCACGCGGCCGGCGGTGACCGATGCATACCTCACCGCCGGCATCATCGCGCCCGACAAGTTCCTGGGCGGTGAGATGGCCTTGGATGTCGCCGCTGCCCACAAGGTGGTTGACGAAATCGGCGGTGTCCTGGGTCTCGGTCGGCGCGAAACCGCCGACGCTATCCTGCAGGTCACGACCTCCAACATCTATGCGGAGCTGGTACCGCAGATCGCGCGGCGCGGTGTCGATGCCGGCGATCTCTCTTTGATCGCCTATGGCGCGGCCGGACCGACCCACAGCTTCATGCTGGCGCGCGAGCTTGATCTGCGCCGGGTCATCGTGCCGCCGTCGCCAGGCATCTTGTGCGCACTAGGCTGCCTGGTTGCCGATATGCGCGCCGACTTCGTGCAGAGCATCTGGGACGAGGCCGACGACATGGCGGATGCGGAGATCCAGGCGATCTATGCGGCGCTGGAGGAAAGGGCGCGCACCTGGCTCGATGAACAGCAGGTCGATCTCGATCAGGTCTATCTGCTGCGCTCCGTCGATGCGTGTTTTGTCGGCCAGTCCTATGAGGTCAACGTGCCTTTCCCCGATACCGCCAATGGCGATCTGACGACGGCCAACGTGGTCGAGTGGTTCCACGACCGCTACGCCAAAGTCTATGGCTACAGCGATACCGACAGTCCGACGCGTCTTTTGGAGGCGCGCCTGCAGATCGTCGGTGTGACGCCGAAACCCGAGGTTCGGCTCGTCGCCAGCCAAATGGACGAGAGCGACGAGGCCCATGACCGCCGGACGATTTTCGAGAGGGACCGCGAGGTCGAAGCGGCGATATGGCGACGCGGCAGTCTGCGTGAAGGGCGCGACTACCTGGGCCCCATGGTGGTCGAGCAATACGACACGACAATCTATATTCCCGACGGTTTCCGTGTCACCGTGGACCAGTGGGCGAACCTGATCGGCGAGAAGATCTGATGCCGACCGACAAGATCCGGCTCGAAATCCTGAGCAACCGCTTCCAGGCCGTGGTCGACGAGATGGCCCAGGTCGTCTCGCGTACAGCCCACACGGTGTTCGTCAAGGAAACCCAGGACTATGGCTCCGTCCTGGTCTCGCGCGGGGGCGAAGTGTTCGCCGCGCCGCGCCGCTATGGCGTCCTGATGATGATTGGCATGCCGATGGAGGCGGCCATTGCCGCAAGCGGCGACGATATCCGTGACGGCGACATCTTCATCGGCAACGACCCCGTCACGACCCGGGGCATGGCAACCCATCTTTCCGACGTCTATCTGTGGAAGCCGATCTTCGTCGACGGCGAGCTCCTGTGCTGGGCGTGGACCTTCATCCATGTCTCCGATATCGGCGGCCGGGTGCCCGGGTCGATCGCGCCGTCGAGCCACGAGGTCTATCAGGAAGGCCTCAGGATCACGCCGCAGAAGCTCTATAGCGCCGGTGAATTGAACCAGCCGCTGCTCGACATGATCCGCGCCAACTGCCGCACGCCCGACCAGAACTGGGGCGACATGAAAGCATGTCTGGCCGGCCTGGCGACGGCGGAGAACCGTGTTCGTGACCTCGCGCGCCAGTACGGCTACGACACCATCGACCGCACCATCGACCAGGTGCTCGACTATGCGGAGACGCAGGCGCGGCGGGTTATCGAGCATGTGCCC
>JBCCIS010000067.1 GCA_039028155.1 Pseudomonadota bacterium | reverse complement strand
CACGGTCGCCGGTTTCCTGTGGTATCTTCGCAGCCAGAACAGGGCGGAAACCGCATGAAACGGCGCTATCGGCCATCGCGTTCGCACATCACCATGGTGCATGACGTGGTGATGGCGGGGCTTTCCTTTGTCATCGCGCTCTATCTGCGCCTTGGCGACGATATGTTCGCCCAGACGCGGCCCTATCTTCTGGAAGGCGTGGTGGTGTTCGCCGCCATCGCCGGCCTGGTCTTTCTGCGCACCGGTGTCTATCGCGGCGTCTGGCGCTATGCGTCGCTGCCCGATCTCTACGCGCTCGCCAAGGCGGTGACGCTGACGATCCTGATCTTTCTGCCGATCCTCTTCCTGTTCAGCCGCGCTGAGGACTATCCGCGCTCGGCGCTGGTCATCAACTGGTTCGTCCTGCTGGCGCTGACCGGCGGTTCGCGGATGATCTATCGCATCGCCAAGGACGGCGGTCTTTCCAACGTCCTGGAGCGCCCCAACCCCAGCGCCATCCCGGTCGCGCTTTATGGCGCCGAAGACGAGGCGGAGCAGTTCGCCCGCGCCATGTCGCGCAACCGCAGCGGACCCTACACCGTGACCGGCATGGTCGATCCGACCGGCCGCCGCTCGGGCCAGCGCATTCGCGGTGTCGAGATCGTCGACGGTCGAGACGGCCTGGATCGCGCGCTCGCGACGCTCAGGCGAAAGGGGCCGCGGCCGCAACGCTTGATCCTGACCCGCGACAAGGTGCCGCCGGAGGTCGCACGCGAAGCACTGACCGCGACCGAAAAACACGGCATGACATTAAGCCGACTGGGGCGCCTGACCGACTTCACCGACGGTCATGACGACGGCGCCAGTATCCAGCTTAAACCGGTCGCGCTGGAGGACCTGCTCGGCCGCCCGCAGACCGCAGTCGACCGCGAGAGCCTGCGCCAACTGATCGGTGGGCGGCGTGTCCTGGTCACCGGGGCCGGCGGCACGATCGGCGGCGAACTGGCGCGCCAGATCGCGACCCTGGAGCCGGCCGAGCTGACCCTGCTCGATCAGAGCGAATACGCGCTCTATGAAATCGATCTGGAGATGACGCGGCGGTTTCCCGATCTCACGCGACACGCGGTACTGCGCGATATCCGCGACCGGCCGCGCCTTGACCGCGCGCTCGAGCAGGCCCGTCCCGACGTCGTGTTTCACGCCGCCGCTCTGAAGCACGTGCCGCTGTCGGAAGAGAACGTCAACGAAGCCGTGCTGACCAATGTCGCGGGCACCATGAACGTGGCGAATGCCTGCCGCGACGCGGGCGTCGACGTCATGGTCCAGATCTCGACCGACAAGGCGGTCAACCCGACCAGCGTCATGGGCGTCACCAAACGGCTGGGCGAGCTCTATATCCAGGCGCTGGGCGCTTCGGGTGGCGGCACCCGTTTCGCCACCGTACGCTTTGGCAACGTCCTGGGTTCAGCCGGGTCGGTGGTGCCGCTCTTCCAGCGCCAGCTGGCCGAAGGCGGACCGCTGACCGTGACCCACGAGGACATGACCCGGTTCATGATGACCGTGCGCGAAGCGGTCGAACTGGTCCTGCAGGCAAGCGCGCTCGGCGGCAAGGGCGGCGAACTCTTCGTCCTCGACATGGGTGAATCAATCAGGATCCAGGATCTGGCCCGCCAGATGATCCGTCTGGCCGGCCTGACGCCGGACGAGGACATCAAGATCGAATTCACCGGCCTGCGTGCCGGCGAAAAGATGTACGAAGAACTGACCTACGACCACGAGAAGCTGGACCGCTCCGCGCGCGAGGGCATTCGTGTCGCCACCGGCACCCATGTCGACGCCGACAGACTTTATGCCGGGCTCGAGAAGCTGGTGAAGCAGGCGACGGCCGGCGACCCAGAGCGGACACGCGCCATGCTCCACGACCTCGTGCCGGACTACCATTCGCCCGATGGCGACATGACACCACCCCGCGCCGCCGCGGGGGATTAGTCGTGCGGGCTGTTCGGGGTATCGATCATGCGCGATGTATCTGAATGGCTGGAAAGCATAGGTTTAGCCGAATACGCGCGCACGTTTTCCGATAACGGCGTTGACGCCGAACTGCTGCCGGATCTGTCGAACGACGACCTGAAGGATATCGGCGTCGCCAGATTGGCGGACCGCAAACGCATTCTCAAGGCGATCACCGAACTGGAGTCGGCACCGGTTGAGACGGCGGCGCAGACTGATGAAGCGCAGATCGCTCCGGCGGATGCGGAGCGGCGTCAACTGACCGTCGTGTTCGTCGACCTCGTCGGATCGACCGAACTGTCGCGCCGGTTGGATCCTGAAGATCTGCGCGATGTCATGCGCCGCTATCAGGACGCCGTCGCCGGATCCATCGCCCGTTACGATGGCTATCTCGCCAAGTTTCTTGGCGATGGTGTCCTCGCCTATTTCGGTTGGCCGCAAGCGTTCGAGGATCAGACCGAGCGCGCCGTCCAGGCCGGTCTGGATGCGGTGAGGGCGGTCGCCGACATCACGACGGACACAGGCGGCGCCATGCAGGCGCGCAGCGGAATCGCGACAGGCCAGGTCGTCGTCGGCGACCTGATCGGCAAGGCCGCGTCCGACAAAGAAGCCGTTACCGGCGAAACCCCGAACCTTGCGGCGCGCCTGCAGGGGCTGGCCGCGCCGGGAGAAGTGGTGGTCGACGCGATGTCGCACCGCCTTGTCGATGCGGCGTTTGCGACGATCCCCTTGGGTCAGCAGGAGCTGAAGGGGTTTTCCGAACCGATCGACGCCTGGACCGTCGTCGCCGGCAAGACGTCGGAGAGCCGCTTTGAAGCGGCGCATGGCGAGCAGATGACCAAGCTGGTCGGGCGAACCCACGAACTGGGGCTGCTGCGCGACCGCTGGACGCAAGCCGGCAACGGCGAAGGCCAGGTTCTGGCCCTTTCGGGCGAGGCGGGTATCGGAAAATCCCGGCTCGTTCAGGGCCTGTGTCAGGATGTCGCTGCGCAGCCGCATGTCCTGCTGCGCTATCAATGCTCGTCGCGCCATGCCAACACGGCGCTCTATCCGGTCATCAGGCGCCTGGAACAGGCGTCCGGGTTCGAGGCGAGCGATTCCGTCGCGGCGAAGCTGGACAAGCTTGAGGACACGCTGCGGCGATCGGGCACGGATATCAGCGACGCAGCACCCCTGCTTGCGGCCCTGCTTTCGCTGCCGGCGGACGACCGTTATGGCGTTGTCGACATGACAGCGCCGCAACGGCGTGACCGCTTGATGGCGATCCTGATCGGGCAAGTGCTCGAATTGAGTGAGCGACAGCCCGTGCTGTTCGTCGTGGAAGACGCCCACTGGATCGATTCGACCACCGAGATCTTGATCGGCGATTTGATCGCCCGCATCGCCGACCGGAACGTGTTGGTCGTCGTCACACATCGCCCGGCCTATGAGCCGCCGTGGCTTGACCATGCGCATGTGACGGCGGTCGCCCTCAGCCGACTGAGCCGCGATCAAGGCGTGGAGATCGCCAAATCGATCGGCGGCATCGAGCTGACGACAGAGACGATCGACCGCCTCGTCGCGCGCGCCGACGGTGTACCGCTGTTCATCGAGGAGTTGACCAAGACGATGGTCGAGTCGGACCGCCAGTCGGACGGCGACGACATACCCGAGAGCCTGAAGGCTTCCATGACGGCGCGTCTCGACCGGCTCGGCGAGGCCCGCCACTTGGCCCAGGTCGCATCGGTCATTGGCCGGGAGTTCGGCCATGACTTGATTGTCAAATTGTCCGGACAGTCCCACGAGGATGCCGACACGTCGTTGCGCAAGCTCGTCGAATCGGGGCTCATCTTACAGCAGGGCAGGGCGCCGGACGCGCTCTATCACTTCAAGCACTCGCTGGTGCAGGACAGCGCCTATGGCAGTCTGCTGCGCAGCCGGCGCCGCCAGCTCCATGGCGACCTCGCGGTCCTTCTGTCGGACCTGCCGGCGGGCACTTCTGGGTCCGAGCCGGAGGTGATCGCGCGTCACTGGGAACGCGGCGGCAATCTCGCATCCGCCATCGATTACCGCGTTCTGGCCGCGCGTCACGCCGACAGCCTGTTGGCGCCGGCCGAAGCGACGGCGCATTACCAGCACGCGGTCACATTGAACGAGCGGTTAGACGACGGCCCCGAGCAGCGACGCCAGTTCCTGGATCTGATGCTGGCCATGATCTCCGTGCGCGACACCACGCGATCGAGCGGCGATGAAAGGAAGGTGGCCATCGCCCGCGCCGACAAGGCGCTGGCCATTGCCGAAGCTCTGGGCGACACGCCGTCGCTCGCCCGGCTACAGGCCTACGCGAGCTGGTTCGGGCGCGCCCAGGAGCTTCTGGCCGAGGCTCTGGATCATGCCCAGGCGTCCGGTGATGACGCGGCGCGCGCCGAAGTCGAGATGGCGGCGACCGGCTATCTGGGCTTCATCGGCCGCTTCGAAGAATCCCTGGCCAGCGTCGAACGGGCCATCGACCTCTTCGAGCGTATGGGCGATGAGGTCAGCCTGGGCTATGCGTTGGCCGGCGAGGGACGATGCTTCAACGCCCGCGCCGGACGCTTGGACCAAGCCCTGGCGCTGGCGGCGCGTGCCAGACACCTTGCGGAACGCTCAGACAAGGCGGACTTCCGATCGTGGCTTGCCATGGAAGCCGAACCCAACATGTACCGGGGTAATTGGGAACGGGTCATCGAGATCGCCAACCAGGATCTTCCCGCCGCCCGTGACGAAGGCAATGTGTTCGTGCTGACGTTCGTCCTGTCGTGGGCAAGCCTCGCATGCCTGAAACTCGACCGTCTTCAAGACGCGCAACAGAGACTTCAGGAAGCATACGATTGGCTGAAGGACTCACCAGCCGTCGAGCCGGCGGAGTACTATGTCGATATCGTGCGCAGCGCCGTTCTCCTGGCAGAGGGCGAGGTGGAAGAGGCGCGTGCCGTTGCCGATGACGCGCGCGCGAAGTGCGAGGCCGGATCATGGCAGGTCGAACACGGCGCGGCGTTGCGAGTTCTGGGAGAAGTTCATGCGGCCATCGGCGACACCGACCAGGCCGACGCGTGGTTCCGCCGCAGTCTGGATCTGTTCGGCACCATCCAGGCCCAACCGGAACTCGCGCAATCATTGCTTGGATACGGACGCTTTCTGATCACCGCTGATCCAGACCGCAGCACCCCGTTCTTGCAGCGCGCCCTCGCCCTGTTCGACGACATCGGCGCCGACGGCTGGGCTGCGGAGACAAAGACGTTGCTTGCGTGACATGCCCATGCAGGTGTCAACCAGCACTTGCATCGTCGCTGTGCTCGGGTATCAGGGGCGCCATGGCCGCCGATCCATGAAACGGGACCCCTTATTGTATGTCTGACGTCAAAATCACCCGCGCTCTGCTGTCCGTTTCCGATAAGACCGGTCTGGTCGATTTTGCCCGCGCGCTCAGCGGCTTGGGTGTCGAGCTGGTGTCGACCGGCGGCACCGCGCGCGCCATCGCTGAGGCCGGCTTGGCCGTCACCGAGGTCGCCGCGCTGACCGGCTTTCCCGAAATGATGGACGGCCGTGTCAAGACGCTGCATCCCAATGTCCATGGCGGCATCCTGGCCAGGCGCGATCTGGACGACCATCTGGCCGCCATGAACGAACACGACATCGCCCCGATCGATATGGTCGTGGTCAACCTCTACCCGTTCGAAGCGACGGTGGCGTCGGGCGCCGATCGGGATACGACCATCGAGAACATCGATATCGGCGGGCCCGCCATGATCCGATCCGCGGCGAAGAACCATGCCTTCGTCACCGTGGTCGTCGACACTGAAGACTATGGCGACGTCCTGGACGAGCTCGAGGCCAAGAACGGAGCGACGTCGCTGGCGCTGCGCCGGCGTCTGGCAGCGACCGCCTATGCCCGGACCGGCGCCTACGATACGGCCATCGCGCGCTGGTTCGAGCGCGAATCGGGCGACGGCTTTCCCCGCCGCATTGGTTTCGCCGGCGCGCTGGAGGAAACCTTGCGCTATGGCGAGAACCCGCATCAGGCCGCCGCGTTCTATAAGGACGGCTCCGCGCGGCCGGGTGTCGCGACGGCGCGCCAGGTCCAGGGCAAGGCGCTTAGCTTCAATAACCTGAACGATACCGACGCGGCCTATGAGCAGGTGGCGGAGTTTTCCGACCCCGCCGTCGCCATCATCAAGCACGCCAACCCCTGTGGCGTCGCCATCGCGGCTTCACTTGCCGAAGCGCATGCGAAGGCGCTCGCCTGCGATCCGGTCAGCGCCTTCGGCGGCATCGTCGCGGTCAACCGGGCGCTCGATCGTCAGACCGCCGAAGCGATCACCGAGGTATTCACCGAGGTCGTCATCGCGCCCGGCGCCGACGACGACGCGCTTGAGGTTTTCGCCGCCAAGAAGAACCTGCGACTTTTGTTGACCGACGATCTGCCCGATCCCGGCGAGACCGGTCTTACCGTTCGCTCGCTGGCAGGTGGCCTGTTGGTACAGACCCGCGACAACGGTTGCCTTTCCCCCGACGACTTGAAGACGGTCAGCCAGAGGGCGCCCAGCGCCGACGAGCTTGACGACATGCTGTTTGCTTTCCGTGTCGCCAAACACGTCAAGTCGAACGCCATTGTCTATGCCAAGGGTGGTGCCACGGTCGGCATCGGTGCCGGCCAGATGAGCCGCGTCGACAGCGCGCGCATCGCACGGCGCAAGGCCGAGGACGCCGGCCTGTCGATCGAAGGCAGCGTGGTCGCCTCCGACGCCTTCTTCCCGTTCGCCGACGGGCTGCTGGCGGCCGCCGACGGCGGCGCCACCGCCGCCATCCAGCCCGGCGGCTCGATGCGTGACGATGAGGTCATCGCGGCCGCCGACGAACGCGGCATGGCGATGGTCCTGACCGGCATGCGTCACTTCCGGCACTAGGTCGCACCATGGCGGCATCCGATTACACCCTTCATGGCCACCATGCCTCGGGCAATGTCTATAAGGTCGCGCTCTACTTTGCGCTCGCCGGCCATGCCTATCGCTACAAACATGTCGACATTTTTGCCGGCGAAACCCGGTCCGAGGACTTCACCGCGCTCAACCTGTTTCAGGAAGTGCCGGTCCTGGTGCACGGCGAGCGCGTGATCACGCAGTCGGACGCCATCTTGCGCTATCTAGCCGACGACTTCGGCCAGTTCGGCGGCCGCGACGAGGGAGAAAGACAACGCGCTCAGGCCTGGATGGCGTGGTCATCGAACAAGCTGACGAACGGTCTTGCGCTAGCGCGGTACGGCATCCGGTTCGCCGGGTTCAAGCCGGATGTCGTCGACTTCTATCAAAAGCGCGCGGCGGGCGCGCTCGATCTGGTCGACAAGCATTTGGCCACCAGCCCGTGGCTGGCCGGCGATCAGCCGACCATCGCCGACATGTCGGCGTGCGGATACATCTATCTGGCGGACGAAGCCGAGATTGACCTGAAGCCCTGGCGCAATGTTCTGGAATGGTCGGGCCGCATGGCGATGCTGCCCGGCTGGCACCATCCCGGCAAACTGCCCTTGAACGACGCGACCATCGCACCCGCCGTCGCCGTGCCGGAGGTCGACGAGGATTAGATCTCTGTCCGTCCGGCACCGCCGGCCCCCGCCCCCACCAACGGGGCCAAACCCCCAGAGGCGGGTTCGCCGCGACCCCCCATGGCAACATCCTCGGGGTGGCCCGGAGGGGGAGTGGGCCGGCCACGGAATACTCACCAAACAAGCCCCTAACGAACAGACCGCCCGGAATCCTTGAGCGGCAGCAGGAGCAGCAGGCCGACGACCAGGAAGACGACGATGACGGCCATGCCGATGCGCTGGCTGTCGGTCGCGACCGCGACGATGCCGACCAGGAGGGGCCCGAGGAACGAGGTGATGCGGCCGGAGAGCGCGAACAGGCCGAACATCTCGCCGGTCAGTTCCGGCGGCGCGAGCCGCGCCATCATGGACCGGCTGGCCGACTGGGTCGGGCCGACGAAGGTGCCGAGCAGGATGCCCAGGATCCAGAACCACGTGACGTCGTGCACCAGAAGGATCGCGGTGCCGAGGACGGCGAGCGCGACGATGGAGATGATCAACGTCTTCTTCGCGCCCAGCAGGTCATCGATCCAGGCGAAGCCGAATGCGCCTAGGCCCGCTGTCACGTTGAGCGCGATGGCGAATTGGATGACCTCTTTCTCGTCCATGGCGAAGGCGGTCGCGGCGTAGACGCCGCCCAGCGCAAACAGCGTGTTGAGCCCGTCGATATAGAACAGGCGCGCGATCAGAAAATGGACGATCGTGCGATGGCGCCTGACCTCCTTTACCGTGGTGACCAGGCTCTTGAGGCCCGCGCGCACCGCTTCGATGCGGCCCAGACCCGCCTTGGGCCGGTCTTCGGTAAAGGCGAACATCGGCCAGCCGAAGACGATCAGCCAAATGGCGAGGAGCGGCATCGCCGCGCGAATATCTTCGGCGTTCGATTCATCCAAACCGAACGGCGGCGGGTTGGCCTCGATCAGGCCGAACAAGACCAGGATCAGGCAGGCCAGACCGCCTGCATAGCCCATGGACCATGCCCAGCCCGAAATCCGACCGATGCGTTCGGGCTTGGCGAGATCGGGCAGCATGGCGTTATAGAAGACGGTGCCGACCTCGAACCCGATGTTGACCAAGGCGACCATGACGAGCGCATAAAGCGTCCAGCTTGGATCCGGCTCGGCGAACCACAGCAACGTCGTCGAGATGAGCGTGATGACAGTGAAGAAGAGGATCCACGGCTTGCGTCTGCCGCCCGCATCGGCGATGGCGCCGACGACCGGCGACAACAGGGCGACGATGATCGCGCTGGCCGCCAGGCCCCAGCTCCACAAGGCCGTGCCCTCGACCTGATCACCGACGATGCCGCGGGCGAAATAGGCGGCGAAGACGAACGTGATGACGACCGTTGGAACCGGCGAGTTCGCCCAGTCGAACAGGCACCAGGAATAGAGGCTGAGCCTGCTGCTACGCGAGCGTGCGGGTGACGTTTCGTTTGTGTCGCTCACCCGCCGGTCAAGACCTTCAACGAGCGGCTCGCGACCGTCAACATGGCAAGATCGACGGCACCGGCGGTTTTCAGGTCGTTGATCACGGAGCTGGAACGCGACACCAGGGCCTGGTTATCGGCAATCCACGCATTGACCGCCTTGTTCGCCTTGACGCCGTTCGACGACTGCAGGATGCGCGCGGTCAACGCGCGCTGCTGGACGAAGCTGTCCTCGACCAGGGCCTGCGATGCCAGCCGGTCCCACCTGTCTTCGATCGCCAGACGCGTCACGTTGTCACGCAGCCAATGAGTGCCGAACTCTTCGCCAACCTCGAAGAAGACCGTGCCGACATCGATAACATCCAGGTTCAAAATACGCGCCGTCTCGACGATATCGCACCCGGCACCCAACGTTCTCAATCGGGCGACCGTTAAGGCGAGATCCTTCGGCACGCCCTGTTTCACGAAGCGCTGGGCCGCGCGATCGATGGAACCCTTGCGCGCCTTGCCCACAAGGACCATCAGCTTGTCGCTCAACGCCGCGATCGCCGGCTTGAACGTGCGGATGGTGTCCTCGATCGCCAGGGGCGACTTGGTGTTACGCAGGAACCATGACGTGACCCGGTCGATCAGCAGGCCGGTTTCCAACAGCATGTCGGTCTGGGTCGCCGCCGGCACCTTGTTGTCCAACGCCTCGATTGCTACCCAGATGTCGCGCAGGCTGAACGCCTCGCGCACGACCGCATAGGCGCGCGCTACATCGGCCGGCGCCAATCCGGTCTCGTCGGCCAGGCGATCGACAAAACTCATGCCGACACGGTTGACAATACTGTTGGTCACCGATGTCGCGATGATCTCACGGCGCAACCGATGCGCCAGGATGCGCTCGCGGAACCGGTCCTGTAACTGGCTGGGGAAGTAGCGGACGAGATCGTCGATCAGGTAGTCGTCATCCGGCAGATCGGATTCCAGGAGGGAGTCATAGATATCCATCTTGGCATAGGCCAGAAGGACCGAAAGCTCCGGCCGTGTGAAGACGCGGCCCTGGCTTTTCCAATCTGCAATTTCCTCGTCATCGGGCAGAAACTCGATAGGCCGGTCCAGCAGACCCCGATTGCTCAGCACCTGCATGAAGCGCACCTGTTCGTCCATGAAGCTGCGCGTGACGTGCTCAAGAACCGTCAGCGCCTGGGTCTGCAGGTAATTGTCGCGCAGCACCAGGTCCGCGACCTCGTCGGTCATGTCCGCCAACAATGTGTCGCGTTGCTTGACGGTCATGTCGCCGGAACTGACGACGTCGCCGAGCAGAATCTTGATGTTGACCTCGTGGTCGGAACAGTCGACGCCGGCCGAGTTGTCGATGGCGTCGGTGTTGATCTTGCCGCCGGCCAACGCGTATTCGATACGCCCAAGCTGGGTCACGCCCAGATTGCCGCCCTCTCCGATCACCTTGCACTTGAGGTCGCGGCCATCGAGCCTGAGGCCGTCGTTGGCGCGGTCACCGACTTCGGCATTGGTCTCGTCGGACGACTTGATATAGGTGCCGATACCGCCGTGATAGAAAAGATCGACATCGGCGCCCACCATGGCGCGGATCAACGCGTTCGGCGTGAGCTTCTTCTCCTTGATGCCGAAGCGTTCCTGGATCTCCGGCGTCAGATCGATCGACTTCGCGCTGCGCTCAAAGATGCCTGCGCCCTTCGACAAAACCGAGCTGTCGTAGTCGGTCCACGAAGAACGCGGCAGCGCGAACATGCGCTCGCGCTCCTTGAAGCTCTTGGCTGGGTCGGGATCTGGATCGACGAAGATGTGCAGGTGGTTGAAGGCGCCAACCAGCTTGATGTGCTTGGACAACAACATACCGTTGCCGAAAACGTCGCCGCCCATGTCACCGACGCCGACGACGGTGAAGTCCTCGTTCTGGATGTCCTTGCCGAGTTCGCGGAAATGGCGCTGCACGGCAACCCAGGCGCCGCGCGCCGTAATGCCCATGCCCTTGTGGTCGTAGCCCGCGGAACCGCCGCTGGCGAACGCATCGCCCAGCCAGTGGCCATAGGATTCGGCGATTTCGTTGGCGATGTCAGAGAAGGTCGCCGTGCCCTTGTCGGCGGCGACGACAAGATAGGGATCGTCGCCGTCATAGCGGACAACCCGATCGCGCTGCACGACGTCGGCGCCGGCATAGTTGTCGGTGATATCCAGCATGCCGGTCATCAGTGTCTTGTAACAGGCGATGCCCTCGGCAAGCTGCGCGTCGCGACCGCCTTCGCTGGGCGGTTTCTTGACGACAAAGCCGCCTTTCGCGCCGACCGGGACGATCACCGCATTCTTGACCTGCTGCGCCTTGACGAGACCCAGTATCTCGGTGCGGAAGTCCTCGCGCCGGTCCGACCAGCGGATACCGCCGCGCGCGACCGGACCACCGCGCAGGTGAACCGCTTCGACACGTGAGGAATAGACAAAGATCTCGCGCCACGGCCTGGGTTCCGGCAGATCGTCGATCATGCCGGAATCGAGCTTGAACGATACGTAAGCCTTCGGATTCCCGGTCTCGGTGACCTGGAAATAGTTGGTGCGCAAGGTCGCCTGAATCAGGTTCAGGAACTTGCGGATAATGCGGTCCTGATCGAGCACCGCGACCGCCTCAAGACCCTGCTCGATGTCGGCGGTCAAGCCCGCCATACGCCCCTCGATATCGGCGCGGTCATCCGGATCGAACCGCATCAAGAACAGCTTGACCAGGCAGCGCGCCAGCTTCGGATTGGCCGAGAGTGTCTGTTCGATATAGGCCTGACTGAACGGAACGTTCACCTGCTTCATGTATTTGGCGTAGGCACGCAACACGACGATCTCACGCCAGGCAAAGCCGGCAAGAACCAGATCGTTGAAGTTGTCGTTCTCCACTTCACCCGACCAGACGCGCGCGAACGTCTCGTGGAAGCGATTACGGACCTCCGATACGTCGATCTCCCAGTCGTACTCGGGCCTGACGTGGAAGTCGTGAATCCAGATCGAATGGCCAAGTTTCTTGGGGTGGATCTCGAACGGCGACTCCTCGTTCACCACCAGGCCCATGTGTTCGAGCATCGGCAGGATATCGGATAGCGGCACAGGATCACCGGCACGATAGACCTTGAAGTTCAACATGCCGTCGGGCGCATCGACGCGGCGATAGAGGTTCATGGCGATGCCGTCGTCGCCCATGCCTTCCATGCGCTCGATATCTGCCACCGCGAGCCGCGCGCTGAACGAAGTCTTGTAGCCGGCCGGAATGCCGGCGGCGTACTGGTGAAACAGGACCGCGCCCTTGGCTTCGCCGAACACTTCGATCAAGGCGTCATGCAGATCGTCGTCCCAGCTGCGCGACGCCAGCACCAACCGCCGCTCGATCTCGTCGACGGTTTCCGTCGGCTCGCCACCCTCCGGCGTATGGACAATGAGATGCGCGCGCGCCATCGGTGCTTCGGAGAACTGTGTGCTGACCTCGACCGATGTCCCGCCCAAGGTTTCCAGCAGGATCGACTCCATGCGCTGGCGCAGATCGGTGTCGTAGCGGTCGCGCGGAATGTAGATCAGGCATGAATAGAACTGCGCGTAGCTGTCCTGGCGCATGAACAGGCGGATGCGCTGGCGGTGCTCCAACTGCAGAATGCTGTGCGCAAAGATGTCCAGGGTTTCGTCGTCGATCTGGAAGAGCTCGTCGCGCGGGAAGGTCTCCAGGATGTTTAGCAGCGCCTTGCCGTTATGACTGTTGCTGCCATAGCCCGAACGCTCGATGACCGCGTTGACCTTGCGGCGCAGCAGCGGAATGTCGCGCGGGCTGGTGTTGTAAGCGGCCGAGGTCAGCAGACCAAGATAGCGCCGCTCGCCGACAACGTCTCCTTTATCATCAAAACGGCGCACGCCGATGTAGTCCATGTAGACCGGCCGATGCACATCGGAACGAGTCCACGCCTTGGAGATGATGAAGAGTTCCTTGCGTTCGAGATAGGCGGCGTAGTTTTCCGGCAGCGGTTCGGCGTAGCGCGCGCGGCTCTCCTCTGAGATCTCACGCAGAATGCCAAGGCCCGCATCCTCGCCGGCGCGGGCATAGGTCCGTCCGTCGCGGTGTTCATAGGCGTATTCGCGGTAGCCCAGGAACGTGAACTGGTTGTCGCGCAGCCACTCCAGAAACGCCTTGCCCTCGTCCAGCTGGTCGGCGGGGATCGGCGGCGGCGACGACGTCAGCTCGGCGAGCGCGTCGTCCAGACGGCCGATCATGGGCCGCCAGTCCTCGACCGCCGCGCGCACGCTCGCCAAGACTTCGGCGATACGCCGTTCGATGGCCTCAAGCGCTTCCTGAGTCGGTTGCTGCGTGACCTCGACATGCAGGAACGATTCAGGTGAGGAATCGTCAAGCGACTCGAAGATCGGGCACATCGCCTGGCTCATGCCCTTGTCGTCGCGGCGGACCCGGATGATCGGATGGATCATCATATGGACAGTCAGTTCCATGACGTTGAGGGCGGAGACGACCGAATCGACCAGGAACGGCATGTCGTCGTTGATGATCTCGATCGCGGTATGGGTTGTCTGCCAGCCGTGTTCCTCTAGCCTTGGGTTGTAGGCCCGGATTTTGGGCTCACTCGGCTTGCGTGAACGGCTGAACTGCCACAGCGACGCGACGGCGCCGAACAGGTTCTCGACCGACTGACCCTCGATGTCCTCCAGGACAGCGTCGCGGAAATAGCCACGCGCCAGGCTGGTCAATTGGTCCGCATCGCCCTTGGGAAAACGTTCCTCGATTAAGGCGATGATCGCGTCGACGGCTTCTTCGACGTGTTGTTGTCCAGGTCTGCGCATGGTGAGCCCTCTTCTGTGCGCCCGCATCCCAAAGTCACGCCGGCTTGTCCCCCCGGCTGTCTCATACTCTCATCTTAGGATGGTGGCGGTATGACTTCCATGCAGCATTAGACCACGCAGCTGTGACGGACCGTTACAAGTGCGGTCAGCCGGCTGCTCTCCCTCAAGCGGAGATTTTCGCCCCAAAAAGAGCCCAACTAGGGCAAGATCTTTGCAGAACAGCGCCAACTGCAGCCAAAGCTCTCGAACGGATTGCCTGCCCATGCCCTTCTCGCTTCTTCGACACGCGCTTAAACGCGACGGCCAGCCGCCTCGCGTCTTGCCGACGCCATCGGCGCTGAAGCAGGCCTATGACGTCGTCATCATCGGCGGTGGCGGCCATGGTCTGGCGACCGCCTACTATCTGGCCCGCGACCACGGCATCACCAATGTGGCGGTGCTGGAGAAAAATTACCTGGGCAGCGGCAACACCGGCCGGAACACCATGGTCATCCGGTCAAACTATCTGACACCGGAGGGCGTCAAGTTCTATGACACCTCGGTGCGGCTCTATCGGGATCTCGCCCACGACTTCGACCTGAACCTCATGATGTCGGAGCGCAGCCAGATCACCATCGCCCACACCGACGCCCAGATGCGCACCATGCGCTGGCGCGACGAAGTGAGCCGGCATTTCAACATCGCCAGCGATCTCGTCGACCGCGACGAATTGGCGCGCCTGGTGCCGTTCCTGGACGTGTCGGAAGAAACGCGCCACCCAATCCAGGGCGCCCTGCACCATCATCCAGGCTCCATCGCGCGGCACGATGCGGTCGCCTGGGGTTACGGCGCCGGCGCCTGGCAGCGGGGTGTCGAGCTGCACCAGAAGACCGAGGTGACCGGCATCTCGGTCGACAAGCCCAATGGCGGCGGCGGAAAGATCAGCGAGGTGCATACCAACCGCGGCACCATCAAGGCCGGTCAGGTCATCCAATGCGTCGCCGGCATGTCGAGCGTGATCGCCGCCATGGTCGGCATCAAGCTGCCGATCAAGACCTATCCCCTGCAGGCCGGCGTTACCCAGCCGCTGAAGCCGTTCCTGGATCCCCTGATCAGTTCGGCGCAACTGCACGTCTATCTGTCGCAGACCGCGCGCGGCGAAGTCGTCATCGGCGGCGGCTCCGATCCCTATACGCTCTACAGCACGCGCTCGACGCTGGAGATGAAGGAGGCATGGATGTCGGCGACGCTAGAGCTCTTCCCGTTCTTGGCCGAGACCAAGATCCTGCGCCAATGGGCCGGCATGACCGACATGACGCCGGACTATTCGCCGATCATGGGCAAGACTGAGGTCGGCAACTATTACATCGATGCGGGCTGGGGCACATGGGGGTTCAAGGCAACGCCCGTTTGCGGCAAGACCAACGCCGAGCTGATCGCCCGCGACAAGACGCCGGATCTGATCACCGCGTTTTCGCTGGAACGGTTCTCCACCTTCGGCCTGCTCGACGACAAGGCGGCGACCGCCGCCAGCCACTGACCCCGCCGCGTCTGGCTCAGCCGAAACCCGGAAACCGGTCGAGCGAAAAGGGTTCAAGCATGGCTGGACGAACGCCGTCGATGACGACGTCGGCCATCAGCGCACCCAATACCGGCGCCAGCGTGACACCGCTATGGGTAGCAATCAGGTAGAGCCCCGGCGAGCCCGGCAGACCGCCAGCAATCGTGTTGCCATCCGAGGGATAGGGACGCACACCAACCGCGACGTCGCAGGCACCGCGATCGACATCGCCGACGATGGCGGGCAGACGGTCCTTGGCGCGAGACAACAGCTTGTCGGCGGCCGCGTCGACGACCGCGCGAGACGACGTCTCGCTCACCAGGCCGTCGGTGTCTTCGGCGCCCAGCCGGACGCCGCCCTGGGCGGCCGGTCGTATGTGCAGAAGATCGGCGCCGCTGTCGACATGAACAATGCGGCGCAGCAGTCGCGTCCGGTTCGTCGCCGGCGTCGTCATCAGGAGACCGGGCACGCGGTTCATTGGGAAGCGCGCGGCAAAAGCACCGAAGCCGGTCAAGTCCGCGAGGACCTCGGGCGTATCCGGGCCGGCGGCCACAAGCACCTTGGGGGCGTCGAACGAGCCCTTCTCGGTGGTCACGCCGGTGATCGTGCCGTCGTCGTCCACCGCTAAGGCCTCGGCCGCACAGCGTTCGGCGACCATCGATCCCATGGCGCGCAGCCTGTCGGCCAGGAAACCCGTAAACGTCGGCGCATCGAGCCACGCATCGGACGTCGCGTAGATTGCTTCGGTGTCCTCGTCGAACCGGATGTCCGGTTCAAGCGCGGCCAACACCGCCCCCGAGACCAGTTGATGCGGATAGCCGTACTCAGTGAGATAGGCCGCCTGCTCACGCATGGCGGCATAATCGCTTTCGTTGCTGCGGCGCGCGCACTGCAGCATGCCCGTTTGATGCCATCCGATGGTCGCTGCGCCGTACTCCTCGACCAAGGCCGCATAACGCACGCAGCCGTCGGCATTGAGCCGGTGGTACGCCTCGTCGGCGACCTTCGACGTTGCGTTGATCCAGGTGAAGGATCGACTGGACGTGCCGCCGCCAACTTTGCCGCGCTCGAGCAACGCGACGGTCGCGCCGCGTCGCGCCAGATAGAACGCCGCCGCAGAGCCGACGACCCCGCCGCCTATAACGACGACGTCGAAATTTGTCTGTTCGTCGGTCACAATGCGATTCTCCCCTAGCCGCCGAACCGATGTTCGGCAACACCGCGGTAGCCCGACCCGTGGATAGCCAGGGTGCGGCCGGCATCGGGTATCGGGCTGTCGGCATCGTCGAGCAAGGCCGTCGTGACAAAGATGATGTCGAGATCGGGGCCACCGAACATGACCGACGTGACGGTCTGGTCGGGCACGTCGATCCGTGTATCGATCGCGCCGTCAGGCGTGATGCGCAATAGGCAGGCGTCGTCCCACTGCGCGCTCCACACATAGCCGTCGGCATCGACCGTTGCGCCGTCGGGATTGATTCCGCTGATCAGAACCCGCCCTTCACCCAGGGTGCCCGATGCCTGATCGTAATCGAAGGCCTCGATGACCGACGTGTCACGGCCGGTGACATAAAGTGTCCGACCGTCGGGACTGAAGCACGGACCATTGAAACAGATGAAGCCATCGAGCAACGCCGTGACACCCCCGTCATGATCGAGCCGATAGAGCACGCCCTTCGGATCGGTATCGCCGACATAGTCCCGGTTCATGCCGCCGGCGAGGAAGCGTCCCATGCGATCGACCTTGCCGTCGTTCAGTCGGACGTCGGCTTGTCCGGCCATGGGCTCGCTCAGCGTCGTCGCGGTCCAGGAATCCAGGTCGAAGCTGTAGAAGCCCTGCTCCATGGCCAGGACCACGCCGCCGTTGGCGCGCACGGCGAGACTGCCGACGGTGCGTGCCGGCAGCGCCCAGCGATCGGTGGCACCGCTGGCCGGATCATGGCGGAACAGCGCAGGCGCCAGGCCGTCGACCCAGAACAGCATCTGGTCGGCGACGTCCCACACCGGACCTTCGCCCAGCTTGCAGCGGTGATGGCTGACCGGAACGATCTCCATGACGGCTCCCTTGATGGCGCGCCCGTGCGACGCGGCATGTGCGCTCATCCAACTGTTACTGGTAACCTTCGCAGCGGTCCAGCCACCAGACCATCCGCGATCCGTGAGCACAGGGAGTGACGATGACCGAACCTGCAAAACCCGAGGCCAAGCGACCGCGCGTCGACGATAGCCGCCTGCTCGACATTCAAATGGGGCTCTTCGGCGGTCAGGCCTTTCTGGTCGGCCTTGATCTCGGCCTGTTCGCGCGATTGGCCGAGACGCCCATGTCCTTGAGCGACGTCGCCAAGGCATTCGATCTGGACCCGCGCGCCGCCGAAGCACTTCTGACAGTGCAGACCACGTTGGGGTTTCTGGAGAAACGCGGCGATACCTACCACCTGACCGATATCGCCGAGGATTACCTGGTGCCGGGAACGCCGCTCTATATGGGCGACTTCCTGCGCGAGGCGACGTTCGCCCAACCGGAGCTCACTTCATACGCTTCCGTCAAACGGTCAATCCTGGAGAACCGCACCCAGATCTATGACGGCGGCGAGCTGTTCCAGACACACGAAGAACAGGCCGCACAGGCGCGCACCTTCACCATGATGATGCACGGCCATTCGATCGCGCCGGGCATGGCGTGGCCGGAGAAGTTCGACCTTTCGGGTGTGCGCAAGATGATTGATATCGGCGGCGGTTCGGGCGCCCATGCCATCGGTGCGGCGCTGCGCTGGCCCGACCTGAAGGCCGTCGTGTTCGAACGACCCAACGTGGCCGACGTCGCCCAGGAGCAGATCGCCGCCTATGGCCTCAGCGACCGCGTAACGACGGAGATCGGTGACTTTTTCACTGACGATCTGCCGGCGGGCGACCTGCATTTCTACGGCGACATCTTCCACGACTGGACGGATGAGACGTGCCGGGAGCTGGCCGCCAAGAGCTTTGCCGCGCTCGAACCCGGCGGTCGGATTATGATCCACGAGGTGATCTTCGACGACGACAAGACCGGGCCGTTCTGCGCCGCGGCGCTCAACGTGGTCATGCTCGCGTGGACCGAAGGCAGGCAGCGTTCGGGCGCGGAGCTCGCGGCCATCCTGACCCAGGAGGGCTTCGTTGATGCCGAGACGACACGGACCTTCGGGTATTGGAGCGTCGCCTCGGCGCGCAAACCGTGAGCGCCGGGCCGGCGATCAGGTAACAGCGGGCGCGACCGGTGGCACCGCCAGATGGCCACGCTTTATCCAGACATGCGCGCCCTGCGGCCCCGCGAGTGCCTGATCGCCACCGCCTGGCGGTAGACGGAGCCACGACATCCGCTCGAAGGTTTCACCGCTTTCGATGAAAGATCCGTCGAGCACGAGGGCTTCCAGACCGCCCGGCGCGTCGAGGTCGATCAAGGCGCCGACCTGCCATCGTTCCATCGAGACGTCTTCGCGGTCGTCGCGATAGAGCGGCAATGCGTTGACGCCGGATCTGCCGTCAGCTGACGCATAGATCGCGTCGTTGGTATCAATGTTGACGTGGCGGCGGTCGGCCGGATCGAACTGCCAGAGTTTGACGAAGATGGTGCAGCCCGGCGCCGATCCCGGCGTGTGCGAGGATTGCGGGGGATTGCGCACATAACTGCCGGCGGGAAAGTCGCCGTGCTCGTCCTGGAAGACACCGTCGAGTACCAGAAACTCCTCGCCGCCCGTGTGTACGTGCGGCGAGAAGCTGCTGTCGGGCGCATAGCGTACGATCGTCGTCGCGCGGGCGACCTCATCGCCCAACCGGTCGAGCATGCGCCGCTCGACGCCGGGCATGGGTGAGGCCGTCCATGGCATGGCAGCGGCATGGACGGCGACACGTTCGCGAAAGTTCGCGTTGACCTGCATGGCCTGGACTTAGCTGCCAGCGCTCGGCCGCTGCGCGACCCGCTCGCGCCAGTCCTTCAGGTTCGTGCAGTCCTCGGGCACGCCGACCTTGGCAAAGTCCGCGAACGCCAAGCCGGCAAAGGCCGTGATATCGGCGACCGAAAAATCATCGCCCGCGAGATAGGGTTGATCAGCCAGCACGCCGTCTAGATAGCGCATGCCCGCCACCGCGCGCTCGCGCTGATGGTTGCCCCACTCCGCACACTGGTAGGTCTCGATGTCGGGGCCAAGACCCGGTGTGGCGAGGTGGAAGTAGGCACCGACCGCGTCCAGCAGACCAGCCTCGGCTCGCCGCTGCATCATATGGATGACGGCGCGTTCCTTGGGCGTGCGGCCGGTCAAGGTTGGCTCGCCCGCTGCGTGATCCAGATACTCCGTGATCGCCGAGCATTCGGCGATCGTGACGCCATCGTCCAGCTCCAGCACCGGCACGGCGCCGGCGGGGTTCTTGGCCAGAAACGCTGGTTTCTTGTGTTCGCCGTTCGGCACGTCGACGGAAATGAACTCGACCTGATCGCCCAGGCCCTTCTCGGCGATCGCCATGCGAACCCGGGCGGGGTTCGGGAATCCTTCGTAGTCGTAAACCTTCATCGAAACCTCCATCTATCTATCACTAGGTAGGTAGATTTGTCATGGACCTCCGACCCTGTCAAGCCTATCTATCGATAGATGCGGAAGTAAGTGAGTCAACGATGAGCCAAACCCTGGAAACCCTGCTGGATGCCGCCGAAAGCGACATCCGCCTGCGCGGCTATCACGCCGTCAGTTTTCGCGAGCTGGCGGACGAGATCGGCATCAAGAGCTCAAGCGTGCACTACTATTTCCGCCAGAAGGAGGATCTCGGGCTGGCGCTGGTCGAGCGCTATCGCGAGCGGTTCTTTAGCGCGCTGGAAAAGCTGACATCGCGGGCTGAAACGCCCGAGGAGCGACTGGGTGCGTTCGTCGCGCTTTACCGCCAGGCCCTGGTCGGCAGCGACCGCATTTGTCTCTGTGTCATGCTGGGCGTGGAAAGCCGTGGCCTTCCGTCGGCGCTCGCCAAAGCGGTCGCCGCCTTTTTTGAGGCGAACATCGGATGGTTGGTCAATGCCATGCCCGCGAGCATGCCGGCGGACGAGCGGCAGAGCCGGGCGATCCACATTGTCGGGACACTGCAGGGCGCAATGCTGTTGGCCTCGGCGCTCGGCGACCACGCCATCTTCGATGCCGCCGCCCAGGATCTCATGGCGGACCGGGCTGCCTAGAAGAGCAACCACGGAAAGTGTCCCGACTGGTCTTAATTGGCTTGAAATGGTCCGGAATCGGTGTAAAGCGGTATAGAAGACGTGGACTCGCGCGCGGGCCTGATCTAGCTTGCGCCAAAGCCAGGCGAGGGACTTCCATGCCGTTCGGACTGCTCAAATTCGGTCTCAGTAGAGGTCATCCGGTGCCGCGCGTTCTGCCGCCGGCGACCGATCTGAAAGACAGCTACGATATCGTCATTGTCGGCGGCGGCGGCCACGGTCTTGCCACCGCATACTATCTGGCCCGCGACCATGGCATCACCAATGTCGCGGTGCTGGACAAGGGCTATATCGGCGGCGGCAATACCGGCCGTAACACGACGATCATCCGCTCGAACTATCTGACGCCCGAGGGCGTCAAGTTCTACGACGAATCGGTCAACCTCTATCAGGACCTGGCCAACGACTTCGACATGAACCTCATGTATTCGAAGCGCGGCCACTACACGCTGGCCCATACCGATGGGGCGCTGCGCACCATGCGCTGGCGTGCCGAGGTCAACAAACACTTCGGCATCAACTCCGAACTCGTGCTGCGCGACGAGCTTCGGAAGATGGTGCCGCAGCTCAACTATTCCGAAGACGTGCGTTACCCGATCCTGGGCGCGCTCTATCACGAGCCCGGCGCCATTGCGCGCCATGATGCCGTCGCCTGGGGTTACGGTGTCGGCGCGGCCAAGCGCGGCGTCGAGATTCACCAAAACACAGAAGTGACGGGCTTCGACATCACGCCGGCCAACGGCTCAGCCCCGAAAATCACCGGCGTCAAGACGACGCGCGGCACGATCAAGGCGGGCAAGGTGCTGCAGGCGGTCGCAGGCATGTCGGGCGAGGTCGCCAAGATGGCGGGCTTCAAGCTGCCGATCAAAACCGTGCCGCTTCAGGCCTGTGTCAGCCAACCCCTCAAGCCGTTCCTGGACGCCATCGTCGTCTCCGGCAGCCTGCACGTCTATGTCTCGCAGTCCGCGCGCGGCGAACTGGTGATGGGCGGATCGACCGATCCCTATGGCGTCTATCAAACGCGCAGCACGCTCGACTTCAAGGAGGGGCTCATGATGCACATGCTGGAGCTCCTGCCTTTCATCGGCGAGGTCAAGCTGCTGCGCCAATGGGCCGGCATGACCGACATGACGCCGGACTTCGCGCCGATCATGGGCGAGACGCCGGTCGACAACTATTACATCGACGCCGGTTGGGGCACCTGGGGCTTTAAGGCGACGCCGGTGTGCGGCAAGCGCAACGCCGAGATGCTGGCGACCGGACGCGTGCCCGACATCATCGCGCCCTTCGCGCTGCAGCGTTATCACGACTTCAAGCTGGTCGGCGAAAAGGGCGCCGCCAGCGTCGGCCACTGAGAGACCAAGACCATGAAAGTCATGCCTTGCCCGCTCAACGGGCCGCGCAATATCTCCGAGTTCGCCTATGGCGGCGAGGTGGAAGAACTGCCCGCGCCCGATTGCGGCGAAGACACCTGGATCGACTACGTCTATCTGGAAAACAACACGGCGGGCATCGTGCGCGAGTGGTGGTATCACACGCCGACCGCCTACTGGTTCATTGCCGAGCGCGACACCCGCACCGATGACATCCTGAAGACTTATCCGGCCAGCGACATCTACAAGGACCGTGTCGACTTCAGCGCGCCCCCACCCGCTGAGGCGCCGGGAGAGACGTCATGAGCCACAACCGTCTCGACGCGCCCAGGGGCCACTTCAT
>JBCCIS010000066.1 GCA_039028155.1 Pseudomonadota bacterium | reverse complement strand
TTCGCTCAAAGTCAGCGCCGGGATGTCGTCCAGCGCCGCCTCGACCGGCAACAGGTGCCCCGAGAGCGCGGGACTATGCCCAAACTGCTCCAGGGTTTCCAGAGAAATCGCCCGGTCCAGACCAAACGGCCCGACCCGGGTTCGGCGCAGGGCCGCGACATGGCCGCAGGTCCCCAAAACCGCCGCCAAATCACGGGCCAAAGCGCGAACATAGGTGCCTTTGCCGCAGTCCAGCTCAAAAACCGCGTGATCGACGTCCGGCACCTCGATCAGGTCCAGGCGCTCGATCAACACCCGCCGAGGCCGAAGCGACGGCACCTTGCCCGCCCGGGCGAGGTCATAGGCCCGCCGGCCATCAACCTTGAGCGCCGAATAGCGCGGCGGCAGCTGGTGGATCTGGCCCTCAAACTGTTTGATGGCGTCGGCGATCTGTCCGGCATCGGGTCGGATATCCGATGTGGCCGTTACTTCGCCCTCGCTGTCGTCGGTGTCGCGGTCCTCGCCCCAGCGCAGCGTGAAGCAGTAGCTCTTCTTGCCATCCTGACACCAGGCGACGGTCTTGGTCGCCTCGCCCAGCGCCACCGGCAGGATGCCTGTCGCCATCGGATCGAGGGTGCCACCGTGGCCGGCCTTGCGGGCGCCCAGCATGCCGCGCACCCGCGCCGTCGCCTGGGTCGACGACAGACCGAGCGGTTTATCCAGGACCACCCAGCCGTCGATGTCCTGGCCCTTGCGTCTACGCGCCATCGCTGTCTTTGAGAAGCTGGTCGATGCGCGCTGCATACTCATAGCCGCGGTCGGCCCGGAAGGTGAGGTCCGGGGTAAACCGCAGCCGCACCTGGCGGCCGATCTGTGACCGCAGGAACGGCTTGGCGCGGTCGAGACCCGCGATCACCTCGTCGGTCTCCTCGCCGCCCAGCGGCAGGACGAAGACGGTGGCATAGCGCAGGTCGCGGCTCATGCGCACTTCGGTCACGGTGATCGGCCGGCCACTGAGCGCGGGATCGCGCAGTTCACCACGGGCGATGATTTCCGCCAGGACGTGACGAATCTCTTCGCCGACGCGCAGCTGTCGCTGGCCCGCCTCAGGTCGTGTTTGTTTGGTCATAACTCACAGTTTCGGGCTTGCGCCCGTCGCGGCACGCCACCTTAGCTGGCAAGCGTGCGTGCTACCTCCTGAAGCTCATAGGCTTCGATTTCGTCGCCGACCTCCACATCATGGAAACCGTCGAGCTGAATGCCGCACTCTTGGCCGGCCTTGATCTCGCGCACCTCGTCCTTGTGGTGCTTGAGGTTCTTGATCGCGCCGTCGAACAGCGGCACGCCATCGCGCAAGACGCGGACACGCGCATTGCGGCGCACGACACCGTCGAGCACCCGGCAACCCGCGATGCGGCCGATCTTCGAGATGTCAAAGGTCTCCAGCACCTGGACCGCGCCCAGCACCTTTTCCTCGCTGTGCGGCGCCAGAAGGCCCGACAGCATGTCGCGCACGTCATCCAGAAGTTCATAGATGATGTTGTAATAGCGCAGCTCGACACCTTCGCGTTCGGCGAGCGTACGGGCCTGGCTGTTGGCGCGCACGCCAAAGCCGATGACGATGGCGTTCGACGCCTTGGCAAGCGTGATGTCGCTTTCGGTGATACCGCCGACCGCACTCAACAGAACCTTGGCGGCGACCTCGTCGGTTGCGAACTGCTCCAGGCTGGCGGTAATCGCCTCGGCGGATCCCTGCACGTCGGTCTTGATGACCAGCGGCAGTTCCTTCAGTTCGCCGGAGGCGATGTTGGCGAACATCTGCTCAAGCGACGCGCGGCCACCGGCGGTGATCTTGTCGTCGCGCTCCTGCTCCTCGCGGTAAGTCGAGACCTCGCGCGCACGCTTTTCGTTCTCAACGACCTGGAACTCGCTGCCGGCATCGGGCGTGCCGCCCAGGCCAAGCGCCTCGACGGGGAATGACGGGCCGGCCGTTTTGACGTTCTTGCCGCGATCGTCGATCAGGGCGCGAACGCGGCCCCATTCCTTGCCGACAACCATGATATCGCCGACATGCAGCGTACCGCGCTGGACCAGCACGGTGGTAACGGCGCCGCGGCCCTTCTCCAGCTTCGCCTCGACCACAATGCCTTCGGCGCTGCGGTCCGGGTTGGCGGCCAGTTCCATGACCTCGGCCTGCAACAGGATCGCTTCTTCCAGCTTGTCGAGGCCGTCGCCCTTGGTCGCGGAAACCTCCACGTCCAGGACATCGCCGCCCATCTTCTCGACGACCAGGTCGTGCTGGAGCAGATCCTGGCGGACGCGATCGGGATCGGCACCGGGCAGATCGCACTTGTTGATGGCGATGATGATCGGCACTTCCGCCGCCTTGGCGTGGTCAATCGCCTCCTTGGTCTGGGGCATGACGCCGTCATCGGCGGCAACCACCAGAATGACAATGTCAGTCACGCTGGCGCCGCGCGCGCGCATGGCGGTGAACGCCGCATGACCCGGCGTATCCAGGAACGTGATCTTGTGACCGCCTTCAAGCGTCACCTGATAGGCGCCGATGTGCTGGGTGATGCCGCCGGCCTCGCCCGAAACGACATCGGTCTTGCGCAGCGCATCCAGCAGCGACGTCTTGCCGTGGTCGACATGGCCCATGACGGTGACAACGGGCGGACGCGGCTTCTTGGCCTCATCGGGATCTTCATCACGTTTCAAACCAACCTCGACATCGGCTGCGGCCACACGTTTGACCTTGTGTCCGAACTCCTCGACGAGCAGCTCGGCGGTATCCGCATCGATCGCCTGGTTGATCGTGACCATCTGGCCCATGTCCATGAGCTTCTTGATGACGTCGCCGCCGCGCACGGCCATGCGGTTGGACAGTTCCTGAACCGTGATGGCCTCGGGGATAACGACCTCGCGGACGACTTTCTTGGAGCCGCCGCCCTGTTTCTGGCCCATCTGCTGCTGGCGCAGTTTTTCGCGGGCGCGCCGCGCCGCGGCCAGGCTGCGTGCGCGGCCTTCCTCATCCTCGGCGCCCAGGGCCTCAGACACGGTCAGCTTGCCGCCGCGGCGGCGTGGTTCGTTGCGCGAGCGCGGCGCCAGACGCGAACGCCGGTCCTTGGCGCTCTTGCGTTCGGCTTCCTGCGTTTCGGCATCAGCGCGGCCACGCGGCGCGCTTTGCGGCGCGGCAGCGGCCGCCTCGGCCGGTGCCTCTTCTTCCAACAGACGCGCCGCCTGCTCCTCGGCCTTCACACGCGATTCTTCTTCCTTCGCACGGCGATCCTCTTCTTCCTTGGCGCGCTTTTCGGATTCCTCGCGCTCAATCGCCGCCTGTTTCTCTTCTTCAGCGCGCCGGACCGCGTCCTCCTCCGCGCGCTTACGGGCTTCTTCCTCGGACTTGCGTGCCTCGCCCAGCGCGCGAACACGGCTGGCGCGCTCTTCCGACGTCAGGTTCTTCAGAACGATCGGCGCGCGGGCGTCCTGCGGCGCATCGACCGCGGGCTCCTGCTTGGCGGGCGCCTCAACCTTGGGCTCGGCCTTCGGTGCGGCCTTGGCTTCAGGCGCCGGCGCGTCCTTGGCCTCGGGCTTCTCAGCCTCTGCCGCGGGCGCGCGACCGGGTTTGATGACCCGGCGCTTCTTGACCTCGACCGCGACCTGCTTGGAGCGGCCACGGGGGAAGTTTTGGCGTACCTGGCCACCGTCGACAGTCGTCTTGAGGTCGAGCCGTCCGGGACGGTTCACGCTCAGCGTCTTGCCTTTGGCTTCTTTATCTGTCGTCTCAGCCATCTTTACCGCCGCTCTTTTTCATCTCTATCGGTCACGGCCACGTCGTCGCGAAAACCGCGCAGCCGTTCCACATCGCGTCGCAGGGCCGTCGCCAAGCCACCGGGTTTCAGCGCCACATGCACGGCCATGTCACGGCCGAGCGCCGCACCCATCTGCGCCGCATCAAAACAGATTAGCACGGCAACATCCGGTGCCGCGCGTTTCAGCCGGCGCAGCCCGTCCGGCGCGCCGTCGCCCGCCTGCAGCAGATACGCCGCCTCGCCGCTTGCCAGGAGCATCTGGGCCTTGTCGAACCCGGCAACTGCCTGACCGGCACGCTTCGCCAGACCAAGCAGCTCAAGACATCGCGTCTCCAAGAGCGCCTCGACCTGATCGGCCAGCGCCGCATCGGCCAGCGCGCGGCCCTTGAAACCGCGCGCGAACAAACCCTTCGTCGCCGCGGTCACCACCGCATCGCGCCGCGCCGTCACCCAGGCGCCACGGCCAGGCAGACGTTCGGCGATGTCGGGCACCACCCGGCCATCTGGCGACAACGCAAAACGCACGAGCAAGGCCTTGTCGCCGGTCTCGCCGGTGACGAGGCATCGCCGCTCGGGCGCTGTCGTCTTCCTATCGATCGCCAGTTCGGCCAGGGTCAGACCTCCTCCTCGCTGGCTTCCGTTTCGTCGCTGGCTTCCGTTTCCTCGCCAGCGTCTTCCGCTGCACCCTCCTCGGTCTCCTCCTCATCGGGGAACCAATGGGCGCGCGCCGCCATGATCATCGCGTTTGCCTCGTCGAGCGTCAGGTAGCTGTCGGGCAGGTAGTCCTCGATCAGTTCGTCGCCGGCCAGGTCGGCCAGATCATCAAGCGTCTTGATGTCCTTCTCACCGAGTTCGACCAGCATGACCGGCGTCAACCCTTCGATGGCGGCAAGCTCGTCACTGACGCCGAGTTCCTGACGCTTGACCTCCATCTGGCGGTCGCGCTCCTCGACATAAGCGAGTGCGCGGCTCTGAAGCTCCTGGGCAATGCCTTCGTCGAGGCCTTCGATGCCGGCCAGTTCGTCGATCGGCACATAAGCAACGTCGTCGGCCGCCGAGAAACCTTCGGTCACCAGAAGACGGGCCAGAACATCGTCGACGTCCAGCGTCTCCATGAAGTGCTCGCTCCTGAGACGCATCTCCTCGATGCGCCGTTCGCTCTCGTCGCTCTCGGTCAGGATATCGATATCCCAGCCGACCAGTTGCGAGGCCAACCGCACGTTCTGACCACGCCGGCCGATCGCCAGGCTCAACTGGTCATCGGGCACGACGACTTCCATGCGCCGGTCGTCCTCGTCCATGACGACCTTGGTGACTTCTGCGGGCGCCAGCGCGTTGACGACAAAGGTCGCGGTATCAGGCGACCACTGGATGATGTCGATCTTCTCGCCACCCAGCTCATTGACGACCGCCTGGACGCGGCTGCCGCGCATGCCGACGCAGGCGCCGACCGGATCGATCGAGCTGTCGTGGGACAGGACAGCGATCTTGGCCCGGCTGCCGGGATCGCGGGCGACCGCCTTGATCTCGATGATGCCGTCATAGATCTCCGGCACCTCCTGGTAAAACAACTTGGCCATGAACTGGGGATGGCTGCGCGAGATGAAAATCTGCGGTCCCCGCGGCTCCTGGCGCACGTCGTAGATGTAGCCACGCACCCGGTCGCCGCGGCGCAGGATCTCGCGCGGCAGGCTTTCGTCGCGGCGCAGCATGGCCTCGGCCTTGCCCAGATCGATGATCCAGTTGCCGTGCTCGGGACGCTTGACCAGACCGTTCACGATCTCGCTGATGCGGTCCTTGTACTCTTCATACTGGCGCGCCCGCTCGGCCTCGCGCACCTTCTGCACGATGACCTGTTTGGCGGTCTGGGCGGCGATACGGCCGAACTCAATCGGCGGCAATTCTTCGGAGATGAAGTCGCCAACCTTGGCCAGCGGATTGCGCTGCTGGGCCTCGCCGACGGTGATCTCGGTCGCCGGGTTCTCGACCTCGTCGACGACTTCGACATAGCGCATCAGCGAAACGTCACCAGACGCACGGTCGATGGTCGCGCGGATGTCGTGCTCGTGGCCGTATTTTCGTTTGCCGGCGTGCTGGATCGCCTGCTCCATGGCATCGATCACGGTCTCACGCTCGATACCTTTCTCGCGCGCGACCGCATCGGCCACTTGAATCAACTGTTCCTGTGTCAGGGCAGCGGCAGCTTCCATGCCTCAGCCTCTCCTCTTATGCGTCCTCGTGTCCCGGTGCCATCGCGGCGATCAACTCGTCGGTTAACGCGAGCTTCGCCTTGACGATACCGTCAAAACTCAATTCCACGCCGTCGCGCCCGTCATCCAGGCGGACAACACCGTCTTCGGCGCCGATGATCCGGCCGCGCCACCGTTTGCGGCCTTCCACCGGCGGGTCGACATCGACGATCGCCTCGAACCCGGCGAAACGAACGAAGTCGTCCAGTTTGACCAAGGGCCGGTCGATCCCGGTGGAACTGACCTCCAGGTCATAGGCGCCGCCGATCGGGTCCTCGACATCGAGCAGCGTCGAAACGGCCCGGCTGATGTCGGCACAATCGTCGACAACCACCGGCGATCCGTCTGCGCGCTCCGCCATGACCTGCAAGGTGCGGCGTCCGCTGCCAAACAACTTTACGCGAACGATCCGGTACCCCATGTCCTCAACCGTCGGGGCGATCAATCGTTCGATCTCGTCAGCCAGGCTCATCCGGCCGATCCCCCCGCGAGGTCCATAAGGGTACGCTACACACCGCCGTCAACTCGGCCGCGGCAGTTCCTCCAAACAAAAAAGTGGGCTTAACGCCCACCTCTCAGCCCGTGGCCACAAGCCACCTCAAACTGGCGCGCATCTTAGTCATCCCGGCGCGCCGGGCAAGTTTTTTGTCAAGCGCTTGACAAGCCCTGCCGGGCGCACGGATGGTCGCGTCATGAACGGCGTCATCGTCTGGTACAACCCTTCAAAACGCTATGGTTTCGTCGCCCCGCAGGACGGTGGCGGCGACATTTTCTTTCGCCTGGACGACGCCGGTATCCGGGATCTCGGACCCGTCGAAACCGGCATGAATGTTCACTTTCTGCTCGCCGAGGGCCCCGACGGACCAGTCGCCATGCGTCTGGCGCCCGGAAACGCGCCGGAACCCCCGGTCTAGGCCCGACAACGCCGGCAGCGCTCGAAGATCAAATACACCGGCGAGCGTCCGGCTTTGACCGCCTTGGCCTCATAGCGGGTCTCAGGCCAATCCCCGGATCGATGCCGCCAATCGCCTGGACGCCGCGCCTTCCAGCGGAAGGCCGGATTGGCGGTCGTCACCTGGAGAATCTGGCGGGCATAGCTCATGTCGTCCGTCGCCAGCCTGAGTTCCGCGCCATCAGCCAGCAAATCGGCCAATCTGGCGACCAAACGCGGATCAACCAGGCGTCGCTTCAGGTGTCGGGTCTTGGGCCAGGGATCGGGAAACAGGACAAAGGCCCGATCCAGCATGCCCGGCGTCAAACGCTCGAGAACCGGCCGGATATCGTCGGGGACAACCCGAATGTTATCGAGATCGCCGTCATCGACCGAAGCCAGCAGCGTGGCGACGCCGTTGATATAAGGTTCCGCCCCGATGAATCCAATGTCGGGATGGCGTTCGGCCTGCCAGGCCAGGTGTTCGCCGGCGCCGAAGCCGATTTCGAGCCAGACCGAACATGGCCTCCCGAAAAGCACTTCGGATGTCAGAATGGCCGGTTCCGGGGCAACCGCCACGCGCGGCAAGAGTTCGTCGACCAAGTGCTGGCGGCGCGCGCTCAGGCGATGACCGCGGCGGCGCCCGTGAAGCTGGCGCCCGCGGCGATCGTCGGGGGGCATGGCCGTACCAGTCAGCCGCCCGCTTACGCGCAGGCGGCCTTCAAATCCTCGGTCAGATCCGTGCGTTCCCAGGAGAACGCGCCATCGGACTCCGGCGCGCGACCAAAATGGCCATAGGCCGCGGTCCGCTCGTAGATCGGGCGATCGAGCGCCAAGTGATCGCGGATGCCGCGCGGACGCAGATCCATCACCTCGCGCAGCGCCTTTTCGATCGTGTCCTCGGCGACATTGCCGGTGCCGTAGGTATCGACATAGACCGACAGCGGATCGGCGACGCCGATGGCATAGGAAAGCTGGATCGAACAACGGTCGGCCAGTTCGGCCGCGACCACGTTCTTCGCCAGATACCGAGCGGCGTAAGCGGCCGAACGGTCAACCTTGCTGGGGTCCTTGCCCGAGAAAGCGCCGCCGCCATGGGGTGCGGCACCGCCATAGGTATCGACGATGATCTTGCGCCCGGTCAGGCCGCAGTCGCCGTCGGGACCGCCGATGACGAAGCGCCCCGTGGGATTGACGTAGAACTGGTCATCCGGGCACATCCAACCATCCGGCAGCACCTGTTCAACGATCGGGCGCACGATTTCGCGCACCTCTTCGGTTTCCAGGCTGTCGGCATGCTGGGTTGAGACAACCACGGAGGTGGCACGGACCGGCTTACCGTTCTCGTAAGCGAGCGTGACCTGGCTTTTGGAATCCGGACCCAGGCCCGACTCCCGACCGCTGTGGCGGGCGTCCGCCAGAGCCCGCAAAATCTCGTGCGAATAATGGATGGGCGCGGGCATCAGCGCGTCGGTCTCGCGGCAGGCGTAACCGAACATGATGCCCTGGTCGCCTGCGCCCTCGGCCTTGTTGCCGCTGGCGTCGACGCCTTGCGCGATATCGACGGACTGGGCGTGCAGGTGCACCTCGACCTTGGCATCGCGCCAGTGAAAGCCGTCCTGCTCATAACCGATCGCCTTCACCGCGCCACGCGCGAGCTCCTCGACCGACGGCAGAACATTGGCCGGGCCCCTGACCTCGCCGGCGATCACGATCAGATTGGTCGTGGTCAGCGTCTCGCAGGCGACACGCGCGTTGGGATCGGCGCCCAGATAGGCATCGACCACCGCATCGGAAATGCGGTCACAGACCTTGTCGGGATGGCCCTCCGACACGGATTCACTGGTGAACAGGTAGCTGGTCCTGGCCACGCCAACCCCTCCTTCTTTTCGGCAGTTTGACATCCCGGTCGCGTCCACCCGGCCGGGCGGCGTCACCGTGTTCGACAGCAATCAAGACGGGGCGGAACCTCCACCATCCCGTGGGGTCCGGTCAAGCGAATTGGCGCACCGGCAAACGACGGCGAGGTGTCACGAGAATGACGTGGGGTCGTCGGCGCCGACGGGGGTGTCGGCGCCGAAGCGTCATTGGACGAGTTTACTGGTCGGCGTCTTTGGGACCCGCGGCCTTGACGAGCTCGAACACCTTGCGGCGCAGGCGGTCATCAGGGATGCGGTAGTAAGCGCGCACCAGCTCAAGGGTTTCACGCTTCGACATGGTGTCGGGACCATAGGGGTCCTGTTCGGCATCGGACATGCCACGTCCGCCGCCGGCGGCGGCAACGTCGTTCGGCATGTCGTCAAAGAAAAACGAGACCGGCACATCAAGGATCTGCGACAGGTGATAAAGCCTGCTCGATCCGATGCGGTTGGCGCCGCGCTCATACTTCTGGATCTGCTGGAACGTCAGACCAAGCGCCTGGGCCAGCTTTTCCTGGCTCATGCCCAGCAGCGTGCGGCGCAGCCGGACACGGCCACCGACATGAATGTCGATCGGATTTGGATTGTTTGCCATGACTGTTTTCTTCTCTACCCCCCCGGTTGAGATACGCTCTACTTGGTTCATGTCGTCTTTCCCCTAACGAGTTGCATTGTCGCCAACATTCATCGGTCGGCTTTTTGACGATCGGATTGTGCGGACAGCCGCTTGATCGCCTTTGGAGGTACTCCAAGCAAGGAACAGGCCAAGTAGACGAGGAAAGGAAAAAGAATTACCAACAACGTCCAGTTGCCCCACAGACTGTAAATGGTTGGGGCCAGCGGCGGTGGCAACCGCGCATCAATCACACCCTCTTGTTCAAGGTCCAGACGGGCAACGTAACGGCCGGCGGCATCGATCACGGCGGAGACTCCGGTGTTGGCGGCGCGCGCCATTGGCAGTCCCTGTTCAACCGTACGCAATCGGGCCGACGCCAGGTGTTGATAGGGTCCCGACGAGTTGCCGAACCACCCGTCATTGGTGATGTTCAGCAGCCAGGCCGGCCGCGCTTCCGGCGCCACCACACCGTTTGGAAAGATCGCTTCATAGCAGATCAAAGGGCTGAAAGCGGGCAGGTCGTCGAGCGCCAGGGTTCGAGGCGACGGCCCCGCGGTAAAGTCCGAGGTGCCGGGCGTCAGCTTGTCGATCGGCAGAACGCCGCGCAGCGGCACGTACTCACCGAACGGCACCAGATGATGTTTGTCATAGACGGCAACCAACTCGCGACGATCGTCGAACACAACCAAACTGTTGAAGAACCGCGCACCAGAGCCGTCATTTTCACTGGTTACAGCGCCGGCCATCAGCACGCCGCCTGGTGGTACCGCCGCTTCCACGAGGGCATCGACCATGTCGGTTTCCCGAAAGACACGGTAGGGAATCGCTGTCTCCGGCCAAATGACGATGTCTGGAATTGTCTCAGATTGCAACTGGCTATGCGCAATATGCATCGCAATATGCGACAAGTAGAGATCCGGACGCCATTTCTCGCTCTGGGCAATATTGGGTTGAATCAACCGCAGGTCGACGGGCGCCTGATCGGCGAGAGGCTCGAGCGCGGTGAGCCGCCACGCGCCGTAGCCGCCGGTCGCCACCACGATCAGAACGGCGGCCGAGCACGTATAGAGCGCGCGCCGGCCCAGACGTTCGGGGGCGCCATAGGCCGCGAGCGCCGGCAACAAACACACCGTCATGGCGATGACGCTGAGGCCGTAGACGCCGGCCACGGCCGCCGGCTGCAACAGGCGCGCGTCGATATCGAAGACCGTGCCCATGAGGTTCCAGGGAAAGCCGGTGAAGAGCCAGCTGCGCAGCCATTCGACGGCAACCCAGGCGACACCGAAGGCAACCACCCGCGGCAATCCCGGACGCCAGGTCCACGCCACGCCGGCGACCAAGGCGGGGAACAGCGCGAAACCCGCCGCGATCGCCGCCAGGGACGGCGGGTAGAGCCAGCCATGGCGCGCCACGTCGACCAACAGCGAGTTGGCGATCCAGTAGTAGGCGGTCGCGCTATGGCCGACGCCGAACCACCAGCCGATGCCAATCGCCGTCAGGCGGCGGTTGGCGCCGTCGAGCAGCCAGACCAGGCCGACAAATCCGACCACCGCCAAGGGCAGGAGATCCACCGGCGGCAATGCCGCGGTCACCAGCGCACCAAGGACCATGGCTAGGAGGGCGCGGCGAAATCCGGTCAGGGAACGCAATCGTCCCGGCAATGAAACCGCCGCCGCTGCGATATCAGGCCTCTGGCGCGACGAGTGGTGGCACGTGGCGCACGCGCAGTCGTTTGATACGCCGCGCGTCGACATCGGTGATCTCGAATTCCAGCCCGCTCTCGTGGGCGATCAGCTCACCGCGTGCCGGTATGCGGCCCAGAAGCGCGAACACCAGGCCACCCAGGGTATCGACATCTTCATCGCGCTCCTCTGGCAACAGATCGATGCCGGTGCGTTCCTCAAGCAGTTCGACCGGCGTGCGCGCGCTCGTCTCGATGACGCCGCCGGGACGCTCGATCAGCGTCGGCGTCTCGCTGCTGTCGTGCTCGTCCCAGATCTCGCCGACAATCGGTTCGACAAGATCCTCAATGGTCGCCAGGCCGTCGGTCCCGCCGTACTCGTCGACCACCAGGGAAAGATGAAGCCGCGCGCCGCGCATCTTGGCCAAGAGATCGACCACCGGCATCGAAGGCGGCACAAACAACACCTGGCGGCACAGGGACTCGACCTCGGGCTGTTCCTCGGACGGCGTTGACCAATAGGGCAGGAGATCGCGCAGATGCACCATGCCCACGACGTCATCCAGGCTGTCGCGATAGACCGGCAGGCGAGAGTGGCCTTCTCGCTTCATGACCTCGACGACATCGTCCAACGGTGTCGAAACGTCGACCGCGATGACATCGGCACGCGGTACCATGACGTCGTCGACACGCAGTTCGCCGAACTCCAGGAGATTGATCAGCATGGCGCGTTGTGTCGCGCTCAAATGATGTTCGGACTCCTCGAACTCGTCGAGCAGCTCCTCGACGTTTTCTCGCAAGCTGGCATCGCCGTTGCGGCCACCCAGGAGTTTTTTGAGCCAGCCAGAAAACGCCTGGTGACCCAATCCCGATGGTGTCGATCGTTCCGCCATCGCCGCGCCTACCGGTAGGGGTCCGCGATGCCGAGATGGCCCAGGAGTTCGGCCTCCAAGGCCTCCATCCGGTCCGCTTCACCGTCGTCCAGATGGTCGTAGCCCAGCAGATGGAGCACGCCATGGATGATCAGATGGGCAAGGTGGTCGCTCGCTGTCTTGTCCTGCATTGCGGCCTCATGCAGCACCGTCTGGCGCGCCACGATGACATCGCCCAGCGCGATCGGTTCGTTCTTGGGGTGGCCGGGCTCAGGCTCCGGCCCCCTATCGGGCGCAACCTCGAGCGCCGGGAACGACAGCACGTTCGTTGCCTTGTCGATACCGCGCCATGATCGGTTCAAGCGGCGCACCGTCTGATCGTCGCCCAACACGATCGACACGGTGAAGCGATAACGATCGCCCGCGACGACCAGTGCCTGCCGCGCGGCACGGCGCGTCAGATCCTCAACGCCCGGAACGGCATCCAACCAACCGGCATCATCGATCGCGATGTCTGTGTCGAGATGGTGCCCGGCGCGGCGCCGGGCGGCGGTACTCGATCCCTGGTCGTCGGCGTCCATCAGCTCGATCATGGTTTCTTTCCACGCCGGCCTTGCGCGTCATAAGCGCCAACGATGCGCGTCACAAGCTCGTGGCGCACGACATCGGCCGCCGAGAATCGCGCAACGCCAATGCCCTCGACACCATCGAGCACATCCAAGGCATCGGCCAGGCCGGACTTCTGGCCGGTCGGCAGATCGACCTGGGTCAGGTCGCCGGTTACTACCATGCGCGAGTTCTCGCCCAACCGGGTCAGGAACATCTTCATCTGCATGGGCAGCGTGTTCTGCGCCTCGTCCAGAATGACAAAGGCATTGGCCAGAGTGCGTCCGCGCATAAAGGCGAGCGGCGCGATCTCGATGTCGTCATGGGCCATGCGCCGCACCACCTTGTCGGCGTGCATGGTGTCGTGCAGGGCGTCGTAGAGCGGCCGCAAGTAGGGATCGACCTTTTCTTTGAGATCACCAGGCAGGAAACCCAGACGCTCGCCGGCCTCGACCGCCGGACGCGACAAGACGATCCGATCGACACGGCCGGCCTCCAGCATCGCGACGGCGGATGCGACCGCCAGATAGGTCTTGCCGGTTCCCGCCGGGCCCAACGCGAAGACAAGCTCCGTCGTGTCCAGCATTTCGAGATACCGCGCCTGCATCCGCGAACGCGGCGTGATACGCCGGCGCGGTGTTCTGAGCTCAATCTTAACGTCGGTCTTCTCGCCATCCGGCTCGGGCGATGATTCGATCCGCAAAGCCGCATCAACCTCGCTTTGTGTCACCGGCAATCCACTCTGCAACCGCGTGTAGAGATCGTTCAAGACCCGGCAGGCGGCATCGGCTGACCATTCCCGCCCGGACACAGCGAGTTGGTTACCGCGCGAGGTCACGACCACACCGAACTGTTGTTCGATGCGCGCGAGGTGACGGTCGTGCTCGCCAAACAAGGCGGGCAACAGACTGTTGTCGTCAAAGGAAAGGTAGCGCAGGGCTGCGGTTTGTTCCTGCGGTCCGGCACCAGCCGTCATGCGCTCTCCCTCAGCGGTACCGATGCGGCCAGCGCGCCTGGCGATGCCGCGACACCGGCAAGACTGTTCGCCAGGGCCTCGGTCACGGTCACGTCGACAAGCGTGCCCATCAATGTCTCGGGCCCGTCCAGGTGGACCGCCTGCAAATAGGGGCTGCGCCCGACCATCTGGCCAGGCTTGCGGCCGGATCGTTCGACCAGGACCGGCAGCGTTTGGCCAACGGTCGCGGCGTTGAACGCATCCTGCTGGGCACCCAGAAGTTGCTGCAGAGCCGCCAGGCGCTCGACCTTAACGGCCTCATCGACCTGGGCGCCGGCATTCGCCGCTGGGGTGCCGGGACGCGCGCTGTACTTGAACGAGAACGCGCTGGCATAGGTGACATCGCTGACCAGCCTGATGGTATCGGCGAAGTCGGCATCGCTCTCGCCGGGGAACCCGACGATGAAGTCGCCCGACAGCGCGAGGTCCGGGCAGGCGCGGCGTATCTTGTCGATCAGGCGCCGATAGTCGTCCGCGCTGTGGCGCCGGTTCATTGCTTCGAGAACACGGTCAGCGCCCGACTGCACCGGCAGATGCAGATAAGGCATCAGTTGCGGCACATCGCCATGGGCGGCAATCAGGTCGTCATCCATGTCGCGCGGATGCGAGGTCGTGTAACGCAGCCGTTCCAAGCCATCGATCTCGGCGAGTTCGCGGATCAGTCGCGCCAGACCCCAATCGCGACCATCCGGGCCGGCGCCGTGATAGGCGTTGACGTTCTGTCCCAGAAGGTTGATCTCGCGCACGCCGTCGCCAACCAGCCGTTTGGCCTCGGCGACGACTTGGTCGACCGGGCGGGAGAATTCCGCGCCCCGTGTATAGGGTACGACACAGAACGTGCAGAACTTGTCGCAGCCCTCTTGGACCGACAGGAAGGCGCTGACGCCGCCATGAGCCTGGGGCCGTGGCAGATGGTCGAACTTGGATTCGACGGGAAAGTCCGTATCCAGAACGCCACCAGCCTCGCGATGCGCCCGCGCGATCAGTTCCGGCAGGCGGTGATAGGTCTGGGGCCCGACGACAAGATCGACCACCGGCGCGCGGCGGATGATTTCCTCGCCCTCGGCCTGCGCGACACAGCCGGCGACGGCGACGATCATCGATCCGCCCTCGCCTTCACGGCGGGTCTTGAGCGGCTTGATCCGCCCGAGCTCTGAATAGACCTTCTCGGCCGCTTTTTCGCGGATGTGGCACGTGTTCAAGATGACCAGATCCGCGCCATCGGGCGAATCAGTCGTTTGATAGCCCAAAGGCGTCAGAACGTCCGTCATACGACCGGAGTCGTACACGTTCATCTGGCAGCCATAGGTCTTGATGAAGAGCTTTTTCGGCAATCGGTTGTCGCGGCGCTTAATCGCCCGGCGCATCCTTTAGCGATCGGTTTTATCGCGTTTATCAAACCCACCATGCCTGAGGCAAGGCCCCGGAGTCAACGTGGGCCATCACCGCGCACGCCGTTGGCGCAGGCGGGCCAAACGGCCCCGCGCCGAACGCGGCAGCCGCCCGGTTATCGCGCGCGCGACGCCATCGGCAACGATTCGATGGGTGTGTTCGGCCATGCTGCGGCGCGTGCCGCCGGCCTCTTCGATGGTCAGGGGGTCGTGAAACTGCACGACCACGGTGGCACCGCCCAGCTTGACCATGCGCCAGACATGAGTGGCCAGATACATATCGCCATACCAGGCGAAATAGGGCCTTAAATCCCGATCCATGGGCAGGTTCGAGAACCGCGCGTAGGATACCGAGACCGGCTGGACGACGAGCGGTTCATTGTTCACGCGCCGCTCGGCGACCGAGAACAGTGCACTTTTGAACGGCAGCACACGATTGCCGTCGCCACTGGTCCCTTCCGGAAACAAGATCAGGCGGTCGCCGGCATCGAGCCGTTCGGCAATCTGATCGCGCTGGTCGCCGGCCGAACCGCGTCGCCGATCGACGAACACGGTCCGTTGTAGTTTGGCGAGCCAGCCAAAGAGGGGCCAACCTGCGACCTCTGCCTTGGCGACAAAACTGCCGCCGATCAACGAGCCCAGGACTTCGATATCCAGGTAGGACGTGTGATTGCAGATGAAGAGGGTCGGGCGTTTGCGTGTCGCACGCCCATGGACCTCGATCTTCAGACCCAGAAGGCGGCAACAGATGCGGTGGTAGAAGACCGGAAACGTGACCCGACCGGGAAGGCGTGTGATCAGAAAGAAGGCCTGGATCGGCATGCACGGCAGTGTCCACGCGATATAGAGCGCGATGCGCACCACGCCAACGACAGCAGAACTGCCAAGCGCGACCGGCGCGTCGGACTTCTCAAGAACCAGTCGCTTCGCCGTCGTTTCCATCTTCGTGACCAAACCGTTGCCGGTATCGCGCCGTCGCCGTCGCCACATCAAGCATGACGCAGACATCGGTCGTGTTGAACTGGCGATCGATGACGGCGCCATCGCCGAACAGGCAGCCTGCCCGCGCGTAACCTTTGATCAGCGGCGGCAAGGTCACCGCGCCGCGACGCTGGTCGACCTGATCTTGGGGCAGGATGTTCATGTTGACGTAGAGATGGTCAAGCGCCCGGGGTTTCAGCTCGTCCGGCGCCTGCAAGTAATGATGCAAGTATGACAGCGGCATGGCGAGTTCATCAGGATCGGTGCCATGCAGGCTGGCGCAACCGAACATGATCTTAATGTCGTATTGGTCGACATAGGCGCCAAGCCCGCGCAGCAATGCCTGGACCGTCGCGCCGGACCGGTAGCGCGCGTCGACACAGCTGCGGCCGAGCTCGACCAGCTCGCCCTTCACAGACCGTATGTTGCTGATGTCGTACTCGCTGGCTGTATAGAATTCTCTGTGCTGGTCGGCGACGGAACGTCTCAGCAGGCGATAGGTGCCAACAACCGCCTCGGCACCGTGACCCAGCTCCGGATCGAGCACCAGAAGATGATCACAAATGGCGTCAAAGTCGTCGAAGTCTCGCTGTTCCGCCGCCATCCTGCCGACCGGCTTGGCCGCCATTTCCTCGTAGAAGACGCGATAGCGCAGCCTTTGCGCGGCCTCGACTTCGGCGTCGTCGCGCGCCAGGCGCAAGACCAGCGGTCCAAGCTGGATGCCTTCGTCCAGACGGCCTGTCTCGTCGGCGCGATGTTCCTGATTCATAACCATAGCCGGTGAACGTGGTGCGCTTCGCGCAGCCGCGCCACCCTATTCGTGACCCTTGGCGGCTTTTTCCAAGGGCACGCCAAAAAGCTCCATCTTGTGCTCGACCAGGCGATAGCCCAATCGTTTGGCAATCTTCACCTGAAGCGCTTCCAATTCCTTGTCATAGAACTCGATGACGTCACCGCTCTGCACATCGATCAGATGGTCGTGGTGTTCTTCGGAACTGGCTTCATAGCGTGTCCGACCGCCACCGAAATCATGACTGTCGATGATGCCCGAATCTTCAAACAAGCGCAGGGTTCGGTAAACCGTCGCCAAGCTAATGCGTTCGTCCTGCTCGGACGCGCGCCGATAGACTTCCTCGACATCCGGGTGATCCTCGGCAGACGACAGAACGCGGGCGATAACCCGGCGCTGCTCTGTCATCTTCAGGCCCTTGTCTAGACATGCGCGCTCTATTCGTGACGCCATCGGTCCCCAATCCTCATGCCGGGGCGATATACCCCGATCGCGACGCCTTCAGGCGTCCTATGACTGAGTTTATAACCTGGGGGCCCGAACAGCAAAGCCCGGGCGGTCACGCGTCAACGACGCTTCTTGCGCCGTCCGCCTTTGGTGCCAAGACCGATTTTCTTCGCCAGTTCGCTGCGCTGTGCGGCGTAGTTGGGCGCAACCATGGGATAGTCGGACGGTAATCCCCAGCGCTCGCGGTACTCGTCTGGCGTCATATCGTACCGGGTCTTTAGATGCCGCTTCAGCATCTTGAGCTTTTTTCCGTCTTCCAGACACACAATATAGTCCGGCATGATGGACTTCTTGATGGGCACGGCCGGTTGCGGCAATTCGGCTTCGACCTTTCCGGCGCCCGGGCCAGCGCTGGCGAGAGAGCTGTAGACTTGGCGGATCAAGTCGGGCAATTCGTCAGCACGAATCTCGTTGTTGGACACATGCGAGGCGACAATTTCGGTCGTCAGTGCCAGAAGTTCGCTGGCAGTCGGCTGATCGGTCATGGCAGTCATATCATTAGTTGTCATGGGTGCTGTTCATAACTCCGGAGAGGTTATCGTGTCCGATTCTGTCAGTTCCGTAAGCAACGATGAAAAGCGCTCTTCTGAGTATTACGACGTTTTTCTAGACATAACAAGTGACGTCTGCCCGATGACTTTCGTCAAAACAAAGATTTTGATTGAAAAGATGGCCGGCGGTTCGATCGCGGAAGTACGCTTGAATGACGGCGAACCGCTCGAAAATGTTCCTCGCTCGGTACGCGAACACGGGCATGAAGTCTTGAGTCTGGAGCCTGAAGAAGCCGGCAGCCGCGTGCACCGCTTACGCATTCGCAAGGCGCCGGATCCAAAGTAACCGCCAAGCCGAACACTAGTCCTTGGGACCGGCCAGATCGGCACGCATGGTAACCGCATCCGCCACCTCCTCATCTCGCCGGTAGTAGCCGGCCCTGCGGCCGACCGCGACGAACCCAAAGGTCTCGTAAAGGTGCCGCGCGGCATGGTTGTCCTCCGCCACCTCCAAAACCATGGTCATCGCGCCATCCTTAGCCACGCGATCAAGCAGCGCCGTCATCAATTGCCGGGCGACACCCATGTCGCGGCATGCCGGCACGACCCCAAGCGTCAGCAATTCGCTCTCGCCTCGGGTGTGGCGCACAAGGGCAAACCCGATCGCCGCCGATGGCCGTTGCGCGCCTTCGCCATCATAGGCGAGCAAGGCAAAACTGCCTTGCGGGCTCATTAACCGGGCGAAGGTCCCGGCATTCCAGCCTTCGTCGAAGCAGGCGAAGTGCAGGCGCGACAGCGTCTCGGCCGCGTCGTCGTCAACACATACGACGTCAGCCATCAGACGTTTCCGGCAGATCGGCGTCGGGCGCGCGCAGATAAAGCGGCGCGGGATAGTGTGTCGGCATTGTTGCGCCCGGCACGCCAAAGCGGCGATAGGCCAATTCGACCAACACGGACGCATCCGGTAACCGGCTGTCCTCACGCACCTCGACGTCAGCCATGCCGGCGTAGACAAACGCCCCGCTGCCAACCGCGAGCCACCGGCCGGACCAGGGTAGCGCGGCGTCCTGGGCAACCACGCAAGGCGCTTCGAGCGGCACCATCGCCACATCGAAGACTTGGCGATAGATCTGGCCGCGCCGAGCATCGATGGCCGCGATAATGCCGCGGTCTTGATCGCCGGACCTTTGCGCCGCCGCCAGGACCTCAAGACTGGTCATGCCAGCGACCGGCACTGATGCCGCCAAGCCGAAGCCGCGCGCGGCGGCCAGGCCAATTCTGATGCCGGTAAACGTTCCCGGCCCTGTCGTCACGGCAATCAGGTCAAGCGCATCAAAGTCGAGACCGGCTTCGGCCATGGCGTCGGTCACCATGGGCACCAGGCGCTCGACATGGCCGCGCCGCAGGGTCTCGAACCGGTGGGCGGCAAGGCCGTCACCGCACCAGACCGCCGCCGAACAGGCATCGGTCGTCGTGTCGAAACCCAGCACGTTCATGGCCCAGGGCTTCCGGCCGTGATAATGTCGGGCAACAGGGTCCTCCACACACAGTAAGCACCATGCTGGTCGAAATCGCTCACCCCGCCTTCGATGTCGACATCGCCCTTGCCTATGCCGGCGCCGACAACTTCATGGGCCAGCCGGTCTACCGCAACGCGCGATGCTGGCTTCACAGCGACGCGGCTGCCGCTCTGGCGCGCGCCATCGTGCTGGCTGAGGAGCAGGGCCTGCGCCTGAAAATCTACGACGCCTTCAGACCGAGCGAAGCCCAGTGGGCGTTGTGGCATCACACGCCGGACCCCGACTATGTCGCTGACCCGCGTCGCGGCTCGCCGCATAGCCGCGGCGTCGCCATCGACCTGACCTTGGTCGATGGCGACGGCAACGAGCTCGACATGGGAGGCCCGGTCGACGACCTGACCCCAAACGGTCACCACGACGCGCCGGGTTTGGCGTCGGCCGCGCGGCGCAATCGTCTGCTGCTGCTGGGACTCATGACCGCCGCGGGTTGGGATTGGTATGTACGCGAATGGTGGCACTATCAGCTGTTCCGTCCCCGCGACTATCCGGTCTTGAGTGATCGCGCCGCCGGCACCGCCATGATGGGTTAGTGGGGGCCGACCTGGCCAATCACACGATCCGACAAGCCTCGTCAAACGCCAGACGGTCGTCGCGCGGATGCAATCGGTCGCTGTCGCCATAGCCGATGTTGCACAGGAAGTTCGCGCGCCATGTCGTATCGGCGAAGAACGTTTCGTTGACCCCTTTGGCGCTGAACCCGGACATCGGACCGCAATCCAACCCCAACGCGCGCAACGCCATCATCAGGTAAGCGCCCTGCAGACTGCCGTTGCGCAACGCGGTCGCCTTGATTGCCGCCTCGCGGCCGGCAAACCAGGATCGCGCGTCGTCGCGCGGCCACAGCCGCGGCAGATATTCATAGAACTCCAAATCGTGGGCGATGATGGCCGTGACAGGCGCGTCCTTGGTCTGACGAAGATTGCCTTCGTCCAAATGCGGCAACAAACGCGCCTTGGCATCTTGGGAGACGACAAATACAACCCGCCCGGGCGAACAATTGGCGCTGGTCGGTCCTTGCTTGGCAAGTTCCCACGCAGCGCGCAGGATATCGTCTGCAACGGGCTTGTCCGACCAATGCCGGTGTGTGCGGGCTTGGCGGAACAGTGTATCGAGGGAGTCGTCGCTTAGGCGAACCATTATGGGCAATCCAGATAGTGTCCGACAGCGTGTGATGAGGCCGACAGGTTTAGCGGCCTCGTGGCGACGTGCCAAGCTGCGGCGCTTGCTGGTCGGTGTTCTCGTCTCGCTGGTCGTGCCGGGCAGCATGAGCGCGCAAGCGTCCGACGACAACGGCGCCGTCATGCTGACCTATCACCGGTTCGGCGAAGACAGCTATCCGTCCACCAACATTCGCCTCGACCAGTTCGACCGTCATATTGAAATCCTGACCAATGGCGACTTCAACGTCTTGCCGTTGAGCGACGTCATCGCCGCGTTCAAGGAAGGGACGCCTCTGCCCGACCGGACCGTCGTCATTACCGTCGACGACGCCTACCAGTCCGTCTACCAGGAGGCGTGGCCACGGCTAAGCGCGGCCGGTCTGCCGTTCACGATCTTTGTCGCCACGGACATGGTCGGCGGCGGCCGCAACATGATGACATGGGAAGAGATACGCGAGGTCTCCGCCGCCGGCGTCGAGATCGGCGCACACAGCGCCGCACACGAGCACATGCCGTTCATGGATCGTGGCGCGATCGAGGCCGACTTCGCGCGCATGACCGCTGCCTTCAACGAAGAGCTTGGCTTCGTGCCGTCGATCTATGCCTACCCTTATGGTGAGTACAGCCCCGAACTCGTCGACCTTGTTGCCGCGGCGGGATACGACGCCGCGCTCGGCCAGCATTCCGGTGTCGCCTATGACGGCGACAATCTCTTCACGCTGCCGCGCTTCGCGCTGAACGAACGCTATGGCGAACCTGAACGGTTCGACCTGATCGTCGAAGCGCTGCCGCTGCCGGTCAGCGATGTCTTGCCCAGCGGCATGCTGATTGCCGAAAACCTGGGCGAAAACAACCCGCCACAGATCGGATTCACGGTCGATGAAGCCGTGGGTTCGCTCAGCCAGCTCAACTGTTTTGCCTCGAACGATGCGGACGTCGCGTTGGAGATCTTGGGCGACGACCATGTCGAGGTTCGGTTGTCGAGCCCGTTCCCGCCCGGCCGTTCACGCTTGAACTGCACGCTGCCCGGACCCGACGGCCGCTGGCGCTGGATGGGCCTGCCCTTCCTGCTGCCGGGTGGGACTGACTAGGTTCTGTTTTACTCACGCCATTACCAGCTCACTCCCCGCCGGGCCGTCCCGAGGATGCTGCCATGGGTGGCCTCGGCGAAAACGCCTCTCGGCGTTTTGCCCCGGAGGGTGGGGAGTGGGCTGGTGTTGCGGCTAGAGGAAAACCCTAGAGCGCCAAATCGGCCAGGCGCGCGCTGTCGAAGTCGGTGAGATCGTTGGAGCGGATAATCGCGCGGATCTTGTCGACATAGGCTTGGCCTTCTTCCGAATAGCCGTCCAGACCTGTCGCCATCAGGTAGCCGTCCAGTGCGCGGTCGGTATCGCGGTAGAACGCACGGAGGTCGCGAAACGACGCATAGGCGTCATGGCTGTTCAGATTGACCATGTAAGCGAACACCGATTCACGCAGGCCGTCGAACGCGCGGACCTCATGGTTTTCGCCCGACGCCCTGGCGTCCGGCACCATGCCGGCGCCGGCTTCCCAGATGCGCTGACCGAACAGCGCGTTGCCTTCATGGACAAAACGTGATGTGCCCCATCCGGTTTCCTGCGCCGCCTGCGCCAGCATCATCGACGGCGGGATGACATCGACACGCGCCAGGAGCTCGTCGCGATCGCCGGGCTCAACGCCGTAAGCTTCGTACATCGCCGCACGCCAGCGCCGTTCGGTGAAGGACACAGTGAGGCCGCTGTCCTCGCGCGCCGCCAGGTAAAGCAGACGGGCGCGGTCGACCAGAAGCCGTTCGTTGGCGTCCAGAACCAAAGGCAGCATCAGCTTGATGAAGATGCGCTTGCGGTCGTCACTCGATGCGATGGCCGCCATGTCCGGTGGCATCGACGCGGCATAGATCCGCGGCACCGCGGCATCGCCATCGCGCGCGGTGTCGACCTGATAGCCGGTCAGGCTCAACAGGTGATCGAAACTTTCCGAATCGAGCCCTGAGAGACCGTTCGCCGCCAGCACAAGGTGACCGGCGGATTGCAGCGGCGCCGCCTCGACCACGACCGGTGCGATCGGTAGAGGTGGCAGCGAGGCCGAATCAGCCGCCGCCGCGCCGATCGAGAGACCGGCGCCCAGTACAAAGACAGAGAGCATGAAACAACTCAGCCGCGTTGTTGACAGATGACACCATCGGCGGCTCCCCCCAGGGAACCTTCTAACGACGCGACGCTAGTCAGACAATATGGCGGGAATCAGATATCCACAGGGTGATTCTTGGTCGTTGGCCGAGGCCAAACCTAGCCGGCCCGCTCCCCCGCCCGGCCACCCATGGCAGCATCCTCGGGGTGGCCGGGCGGGG